>CAMXXM010000097.1 GCA_947253195.1 uncultured Porphyromonas sp. | reverse complement strand
ATAGATTAATCTAATACCGATATTAGTCCGGGTGCTGATTATCTGACACTTGGCAAAGGGGCTTCCTTACAGCTCCATACGGCTGCGCTGCTTGGAGGCGTGTGCCTTGCGATCCGCCTCCGTGGGGTGAAAGGCCGACCGTGTCGCCATCTGCTCCACCAGCTTGCGGTCGTCGCCGCTGAGCCGTGAGGGGATGTGGACCTGGATCGAGATCAGCTCGTCCCCCCTCCGAGGATCATCGACGGAGGGTAGTCCCTTATTGCGCAGTCGCAGGATCTCACCGGGCTGGGTCCCCGGCTTGATCGTCACCTTGACATCCCCCTCGAGGGTCGGCACGATCACCTTGCCACCGAGGATCGCCTCGTCGATCGGCAGGAGGAGGCTGTAGAGCAGGTCGCTGCCGTGGCGCACAAAGCGCTCATCTGAGCGGACGGCAAACTCGACGATCAGGTCACCGCTCACGCCGTCATTAGGGCCCGCATTGCCACCACCGCGGACGCGCATCTGCATGCCGTCCTCGACACCGGCGGGGACACGGATCTCCTCTACCTCCTCGCCTGACTTTACCCCCTGGCCGGCGCAGTGGGAGCACTTCTTCCGGATCTCCTTGCCGGTGCCGTGGCAGGTGGGGCAGACGCTCTGGGTCTGCATCTGACCGAAGAAGGACTCCTGAGTGCGGATCACGGTACCCGATCCGTGGCAGGTGGAGCAGGTGACGACGTCACTCGGGCTCTCGGCACCGGAGCCGTGGCAGTGCTCGCAGGGGACCTGCTTCTTGATCTTAAGCTTTTTCGTCGTCCCCTTGAGCACCTCGTCGAGGGTCAGGTGGACCCTTATGCGCAGATCAGACCCGCGCATCTGACGGCTGTAGCTGCCACCGCCTCCGCCGAAGCCACCAAAGCCGGCAAAACCACCGAAGCCTCCGAAGAGATCGCCAAACTGGCTGAAGATGTCCTCCATAGACATACCTCCGCCACTAAAGCCGCCCGCCCCGGCAGCACCATCGACCCCGGCGTGGCCAAACTGGTCATACCGCTGACGCTTCTCCGGGTCACTCAGGACACTATACGCCTCAGCGGCCTCCTTAAACTTCTCCTCGGCACTCTTGTCGCCCGGATTGCGGTCAGGATGGTACTTGAGGGCAGTCTTGCGGTACGCCTTCTTGATTTCGTCGGCTGAGGCCTCCTTGGTGAGCCCCAGTATCTCGTAGTAATCTCTCTTCGTCGCCATATCTCTTACTTGCCGACCACCACTTTAGGATGGCGGATCACCTTGTCATTGAGCACATAGCCCTTGAGGACGCAGTCGATGATCTTCCCCTTCTGCTCCTCCGTGCCATCGCTCATGGCGACAGCCTCGTGCAGCTCGGGGTCAAAGTCGACGCCCTGTACCTCCATCTCGTGCACGCCCTCGGAGCGGAGGGCGCTGATAAACTTGTCCCTTACCAGCAGCACGCCCTCCTTCACCGCATCGACGTCCGTCGCTTGGTCCATGCTCTCGATGGCGCGGTCAAAATCATCCAGCACGTCGAGCATCGTCACCACGGTCCGCTCGGCGCCATACTTCATGAGGTCGGACTTCTCCCGGAGGGTGCGCTTCTTGTAGTTGTCAAATTCCGCCCTCAGTCGCAGGTAGCTGTCCTGCTGCTCGGCGTACTTGTCGAGCAGATCGTCCACCCTCGACTCCTCCTCGCCCCTGGTCTCCGGGGTGGAGGTCTCATCGTCTGTCGGGATGGTCTCCTGCTGCTCTACCTGCTCCTCCGGATCCTTCCGGTGGGGGTCATTCTTATGCTTCTTATTCTCCTTCATATCTCGAAAAAATACTATTGTCTCTTACGTGACCGCACACAAGAGGGGCGGTCGGCATCCTTTGGTATGCAAAAAGGGTACCAGACCGCCCGACTATCTCCTACGCTGTCAGTTACGACCGGTGTGACCGAAGCCGCCCTCGCCTCTGTCAGTGTCGTCGAGCTGCTCGGTCTCGATCCACTCCACCTGCTCGTAGCGCGCGAGGATCATCTGGCAGATCCGCTCTCCCGGCTCGATCGTAAAGGGCTCACGGGAGAGGTTGATTAGCGCCACACGGATCTCTCCGCGGTAGTCGCTGTCGATGGTGCCGGGGGTATTGAGCACCGTGATGCCGTGCTTCATTGCGAGTCCGCTGCGGGGGCGTATCTGCACCTCGTACCCCACCGGGATGGCGAAGTAGAGACCGGTCGGGATCAGCGCCCGATCGAGTGGCTCCAGCGTCACCGGCTCCTCGAGAGCGGCTCGGAGGTCAAGCCCCGCAGAGCCGGCGGTGGCGTGGGTGGGGAGCGGGTGTCCGCTCTTATTCACTATCCGAATGGTCGTAGACATGGGTAAAAAAAGGTGTGAGTGGGGTCAGAGGTGGAGGCCATTATTCTTGATCGCCCGGTGCAGTCGCTCCCGGAAGCGCCGCTCCTGCCTGGGTGAGAGGCTCACCTCGATCGGGAGGTAGAGGATCCGGCTGCGCTCCTCGGGCGTAAGGTGGTCTGCGTGGCTCAGGAGCCGCATCCCATCCTTCTCCGTGGTGATGAGGAAGCAGTCCGGCTCCCGGAGCAGCTCCCTGAGCTCCTCCAGATCATCCTCGTCGTAGCTGTGGTGATCGTCGTAGACGATAAGCTCCTCCGTCTCCGGGTAGAGCTCCCGCACCTTGTCGAAGAAGTGCTCCGGGTCAGCGATGCCGGCGACAGCGGAGATGCGTGACTCCCGGGTCGGGATAGGTGCGGGCTGATCGGTGTCAAAGAGAGGGGTCACCGTGCCATACACGGGCCGGCTGAAGTAGACATCCTGGTAATCCTTGAGCGGAAGCTCGCCCATCATCATCCTTAGGTCGATCGGCTTGCAGTCGTCCGGAGTGTGGGTGACAATGATCGACTCCGCCCTGTCTGTGGAGGAGGGGGCATCGCGGAGCGTGCCGTAGGGCATGAAGCTGTCGCGCGTGAAGGGGTTGTCGTATGCTGTGAGGACGATGCTGTAGGCGGGGATCACCGCCCGGTGCTGAAATCCGTCGTCCATCACCACCACCTCGGGACGCAGCTCCTCCGGCATCTGCTCGAGGCTCTGCAGGGCTCGCCTCCGATCCCCATCGACGTAGACGATGACCTCGGGGAACTTCCGCTTGATCTGGAGCGGCTCATCCCCCACCATGGAGGCATCATCGTCTACGGAGACCACCACAGGTCCCTTGCCGGAGCGACCATACCCCCGCGTCAGCACGGCGATCCGATACTCGTCGCGGAGCATCCGGATCACCCGCTCGACGTGCGGCGTCTTGCCGGTCCCCCCTACAGCGACGTTGCCTATGCAGACAACGGGGATAGAGGACTTGTACCCCTTGAGCATACCCTCATCGTAGAGGAAGTTGCGTACTCCCACACCCCACCCATAGAGTAGGGCGGGGACCTTGAGTAGGATATTGCGACTTCCGATCCTCACGATGAGCAATGCTTCTCCTTATCCTTACCGCAGCAGTGACGGCAGCAGGCTGCTCTCCCGGGGCTTGCTGATCCAGAGTCCCTCCTGCAGCTCGTAGGGCACCTGAGCGCGGACACCCATCTGGCTGTCCAGCATACGGGCAGCGTACTCCATCAGTCGATCCTCCCGGCTGGCGGTCATCATCCGCAGGCGGGTCTCTAAGCTGGTGCCGAAGAGAGACTCCCAAAAGTCCTCCTTCTCCACCATGTCGACCACCTTGTAGTCATCGAGGTCGGCGAGGCGGGCGGCCTCCTGGATAGCCGTCTCGAGCGTGCCGAGCTTATCGACGAGGCCGAGCCGCAGGGCATCCTGTCCGAGCCATACGCGGCCCTGACCGATCGAGTCGACCTGCTCTTTAGTCATCCCGCGCCCCTCAGAGACGCGGGTGAGGAATTGGTCGTACCCCTCCTCCACATACTTCTGCATCAGCGCCTGCTCCTCGGGACGCATCTCGCGCATGGCGTCGCCGAAGTCTGACATCTTATTCGTCTTCACGGTGTCAAAGGTGAGTGCCAGCTTATCGGCCGTGCCCTTGAAGGTGGGGAACATCCCGAAAATGCCGATCGAGCCGGTCAGCGTGTAGGGGCCGGCGATGATCTCGCTCGCATTGGACGAGATGTAGTACCCGCCGGAGGCGGCCATGCCACCCATGGAGACGACGATAGGCTTCTGCTCCTTGAGCCCGATCACCTCGCGGCAGATCAGCTCCGACTGTGCGGCGGAGCCACCACCGGAATTGACGCGCAGGACGACCGCATCGATGTCATCGTCATCGGCGATCTCGTGGAGCTTGTCAGCGATGCACTGGTCGATCAGCTTGGACTGCGTCGCGAAGGGGTTGTCGTTGGACGGACGACCATCCACGATATTGCCCTCGGCATAGACGATGGCGATCTTATTGATCGACTTGACCGGCTTGCGCGCATTGAGCACAAGATTAGCCCGCACCTCGTCCAGCTCGTCTGCATCCTCATCGTTGTAAATCTTGGAGGCGAGCACCTGCTCGATGTCGGTCTCGTAGACGAGCGAGTCGACCAGTCCGTACACCAAGGCGGTATCGATGCGACTCATGAAGAGACCCTCGTCGGCATAGCGGTGGAAGACCGCCTCATCGATCCCGCGTGCCTCGGCCATCTCGCTCACCGTCCCCTGCCAGAGACCGTCCAGGAAAGTCTGCGTCTGGAGCCTATTGGCCTCACTCATATGGTCGAGCATGTAGGGCTCGACGGCACTCTTGAAGGTACCGACCTTGAAGATCTGAAACTTTACTCCAAGCTTCTGCAGGAGACCGGTGTAGAAGGGGATCTGTGAGCTAAGTCCCGACAGCGCCATCACCCCCTCCGGGCCGGCGTAGATCTTATCTGCCACGGAGGAGATGTAGTAATTGCCGAGGGTAAAGACTTTCCCGTACGCATAGATGGGCTTGCCTCCCTCCTTGAAGCGCAGCAGCGCGTCACGGATCGCCTGTGCGGTGTCGAAGCTCATGAAGCACTTGTCTAACCTAAGCACGATGGCGTCCACCTTGGGGCTCATCCGTGCCTCCTCGATGGCGCGGACGATCTCCGGGAGAGTGTAGCTCTTTTGGTCACTATCGCCGCCAAAAGCACGGATCGAACTGAAGGCGTCGTCCGTGGATGTGTCGGCTATCTCGCCCTCAGGGTCGAGGAGCAGGACGCTGCCGGAGGAGAGGGTTGTCTCCGTCTTGGCCTTATTGCTCTTGACCAGGTCGGTGATCCCACCGATCATCGCCCCGAGGATCAGCATCGAGAGGATGATGACTACCACATTGGCCAGCACAAATCCCAGACAGGATGCGCCCACCATTTTGAGAAAATCTTTCATTACCGAAGTTGTATGTTGTCTTTGATTTATATCCCGGATGGTACTCCCTCCACCCTCACCCACAAACTTACCAATCTTTATGAAATGATAGA
The DNA here is from genome assembly GCA_947253195.1 of uncultured Porphyromonas sp. Taxonomy (GTDB): domain Bacteria; phylum Bacteroidota; class Bacteroidia; order Bacteroidales; family Porphyromonadaceae; genus Porphyromonas_A. The sequence goes on along the minus strand of CAMXXM010000097.1, from coordinate 407 downwards.
AATGTAACAGACAATCCCTCAATTCCGTATAAAATACAGGAGCCTCGGTGTCGTTAGTCATGGGCGCAAGGAGGGAATGCACAAGTCCACAAGAAACGACTCGTGGACGGTAATGTTTGGGCATAGGGACATCGCCCGGTTTACATCCAAAAAAGAGGAGGGGCATAGTACCCCTCCTCCATCTGTGTAAACCACTTTGACTCCATTGACCATATCCCTCACCGGTTACACACCTGCAGAGAGACGGTCACGTTTCAGGTCAACGAACCAAAGTATCTGTTTTATTTCTATTTCACCCACCGTTTTGACCCATACGATGCAATTGGTGGGGGGCTGTCAGAGGCTCTCGACAAGCTTGCGGAGCTCGGCAAGGTTCTCGGCGGCACGCTTGTCGCCCTTGAACGTGG
>CAMXXM010000096.1 GCA_947253195.1 uncultured Porphyromonas sp. | reverse complement strand
ACATCAAGCATAGGTATTATCTATATCAATATTGAGAGATACATTTTCAAGCACGACAAAGATACCACTTTCGGAGTGTTTTCGTAAATGCTCCCACCCCCCTCCACTCTCACCTATTTCTAATGCTGGTATCAGAGATCACTAATATCGGTATGAGATGATCCCCTACAGCAGCAGGCTCGCCATGGCGAAGTAGATCAGCAGTGCACAGGTATCCACCACCGTGGTCATCAGTGGTCCGGTCATCATCGCCGGGTCCAGCCCCATCTTGTCGGAGAGGATCGGCAGTATGCCACCGAGCACCTTAGAGAAGACCACAGTGGCGATGATGCTGATATTGACTACGATCGCCACCGCCATGGAGGCGTCGCTGACCAGCAGGATCCTGACCGTATTGAGCAGCGCCAGCACCAGTCCGCAGAGCAGTCCGACGCGGAGCTCCTTCCATAGCACCGTAAAGAAGTCCCTAAACTTCACCTCTCCGAGAGCGATGCTTCGGATCATCAGGGTGGAGGACTGGGATCCGGCATTTCCGCCCGTATCCATCAGCATGGGGATAAAGATCGCAAACGTCACAGCCTGACTGAGGAGGTCCTCGTAGTTGCTGATGATCCCGCCGGTGATCGTGGCGGTCACCATCAGTATCATCAGCCAGCCGATGCGGTGCTTTGAGAGGCTCCATACATTCTGCTCCAGATAGGGCGTCTCGGAGGGCTCCATGGCGGCCATCTTCTGCAGGTCCTCGGTCTGTTCCTGCACGACCACGTCCATCACGTCGTCCACGGTGATCACTCCGACGAGGCGGAGCTCCTTATCTGTCACCGGCATGGCCCTGAGGTCATACTTCCTAAATAGCCGTGCCACCTCCTCTTGGTCGGTGCCGGTGGTGGTGGAGATGAAGTGGCTGTCCATCACCTCCGCCACCCTCGTCTCGGGAGTAGAGAGCAGAAGTGTCTTGAGCGACACCACGCCCTCCATCCTCCAGCGATCGTCAGTTACGAAGAGCTCATTGCTGCTGACACGTGTGTAGCTCGAGTGTTTGAAGGTCTCTATGGCCTCGGCGACGGTGAGGTCTTTGCGGATCGCCACAAATTCTGACGTCATCACGCCGCCCGCACTCTCCTCTTCGTACCCCAGGTACCTATTGATCTCCTGCCGGAGTGAGGGCTCGGTGAGGTTCAGGAGTCGATTGACAAGATTTGCCGGCAGCTCCTCCAGCAGGTCCACTCGGTCGTCCATCTGCATATGGAGCAGCAGGTCCAGCGTCTCCTCCTCAGAGAACGCCTCGACCAGATGACGTCTCTCGCTCGTTGAGAAGTGCGAGAAGATCTCTGCTGAGAGCTCCTTAGGCAGTATGCTGAAGACCTGCAGTACCTCCTTCGGCTCCATCTCCAGCAGCCTATCGGCTATGTCGGCGCTCGCAAGCGGCTCCAGCTCGGAGCGAACCGATGCATACTTTCCCTATCTCAGCCACTCCCGGAGCCGGCTGACCATAACACTCTCCTCTCTCATACTATACGACTATACCGACTGCGGTAGGGAAGGCGAGACAGCCGTCTCGTACCTCTCCTGTCGACTTGATGTGACGGATATGACGAAGTGGACCACTGCAGCCCACAGCTATATCTATTGCTTATCTGTGAAGATACACAATATTGACCGGGGAAGCAAGGAATATCCCTCAATCCTCTATCCTGGCTAACTTATGGGATCCGGTATGCCCTGTCCCTCGCATATCGCTTATGCAGTCGGAGCGTTCCCTAAAACCACTTTTGGAAAAGCTAATTTTGCCCCAAAAAGCACTTTTGGAAAAGCTATTTCGTATCTTTGTGGCATCACTAACCAGTTCTTTTGCCTATGGATCAGCAGACTATCCTCCCCTTAGTGGACGTGTATCATCGAAGACTTGCCGTTTTGGACATGGGATTTGTCCGCTTCATGCATGATAAGATCAATTGGTCGTCCCGTCTCATCGGTATCAGAGGGTCGCGCGGTACAGGTAAGACCACACTTCTGCTCCAGCATATCAAGCGGACCTTTGAGAGCGTCGATGATGCCCTGTGGGTGTCACTGGATAACCTGTGGTTTAAGACCCATACGCTCCCGGACTTGGTGGAGTTTCTCTACAGTCGTGGTCTCAGATACCTCTTTGTGGATGAGGTGCATAAGTACACCGACTGGACGATTGTCCTCAAGAATATCTATGACAGCTATCCTGATCTCAATATCGTCTACACCGGCTCGTCGATGCTGGAGATAGACCACTTTAAGTCGGATCTGTCGCGGAGGCAGTCGCTCTACACTCTGCCGGTGATGTCCTTTAGGGAGTTTCTCTCCCTCAGCAATGGTCTGGAGGTGCCGGCGATCTCGCTTGAGGACTTACTTAGGGACCATGTCTCACTGGCGATGGATCTGACGCCCCGGGTGACGATCCTACAGCTCTTTGACGACTACTTGAGGCGGGGGTGTTACCCGTTTTTCCTTGAGGCGGGTGAGGAGTATCTCCTAAGGCTCGCTGATGTGGCAACACAGGTGATTGAGAGCGACATGCCGGCGGTGGAGAGCGTCTCTTACACAACGATCGAGAAGACAAAAAAGCTGCTGGCAATCATCGCTCAGAGCGTCCCGATGGTGCCTAATGTCAGCCGTCTGGTCGCCTCTCTCGAGTCCACAAGGGACAGCTGCCTAAGGATGCTGCAGGCTCTTGAGCGGGCACAGATCATCTCTACGCTGACTAAGGCACCCAAGAGCTACAAGCGACTTAGCTCTCCGGATAAGATATACCTTGGAAATACCAACCTTATGGCAGCGCTCGGCACCAAGGTGGATTTCGGGAATAGGCGAGAGACGTTCTTCAACAACCAGCTCCAGGTGATCGGCGACGTGACTATGCCCGCCAAGGGTGACTTCCTTGTCGATGGCAAGTACCTCTTTGAGGTAGGAGGGGTGGGTAAGACCTTTGACCAGATCAAGGATGAGCCCAATAGCTTCCTTGCTGTCGATGATGTGGAGATAGGATCCGGCAGTCGGATCCCGCTGTGGATGTTCGGGCTGATCTACTGATCGGGGTCGGTGGAGAGGCGTGCGAGGAGGTCACGATCGCGGTGCGATAGTCCGGCCACCACCAGCTCATAGGAGCGGACGATGAGGTGCCGGACGATCTCCTCCGGGCAGTCGAGGTCGAGCCGGAGCGAGGTCCAGTGCTTCTTGCTCATATGGTAGGCGGGCATCAGGGCGTCGTACCGGGCGTGGAGTGGTGCTGCCTCCCGGAGGTCGCTCTTGAGATTGAGGAGCGGATTACCCTCGTGATCCTCCAGCACCAGCGCAAAGATCCGCCCCTGCACGCGGTAGAGTACGGCGTCCCACGCCTCCTTGTACTCCTCGATAGCGCCGGGGAGGCTGAGGCACAGCTCCGGTATGAATGAGTAGTCACTTCGCATATCCCAAAGGTACAGAAGATAAATCAAAGGGGGGCTGTGTCTCGGCATGAGACGCAGCCCCCATTTCGTTGGGTATCAGATGTCGGCTTTGTGGATTAGCCGAAGTTGTCGAAGTAGATCTGCTCGTTCGGTACACCGAGGTCATCGAGCATCTTGAGTGCCGAGGCGGTCATCGGACCGGGACCACACATGTAGTACTCGCAGTCCTCAGGAGCGGGGTGATCCTTGAGATAAGTGTCGTAGAGGCACTGGTGGATGAAGCCGGTGTAGCCGGTCCAGTGGTCTGACTCGGGGGCGGCAGAGAGGGCGATGATGAACTTAAAGTTCTCATTCTCCCGCTCGATCTCGCGGAAGTCCTCCTCGTAGAAGATCTCCATCTTGGAGCGAGCTCCGTAGTAGTAGGAGACCTTGCGGGTCGTGTGGGCGGTCTTGAAAAGCCAAAGGATCTGGGCACGGAGCGGAGCCATACCGGCACCACCACCGATGTAGATCATCTCGGCGTCAGAGTTCTCATTGATGTGGAAGTCTCCGTAGGGACCGCTGAGGCGCACCTTGTCACCCGGCTTGAGGTTGAAGATGTAGGACGATGCGATGCCGGGAGGCACCTTCATCCAGCCACCATTCTTCCGGTCAAAGGGCGGAGTGGCGATGCGGACATTGAGCATAATGATGTCGCCCTCTTCGGGATAGTTGGCCATAGAGTAGGCACGGGTGGTCTCCTCCTCGTTCTTAGCGGTGAGGGGCCAGAGCTTAAACTTATCCCACTCGCCCTTAAACTTCTCATCCACCTCCATCGTGGAGTAGCTGATGTCGTACTCGGGGATGGTGATCTGGGCGTAGCTACCGGGCTTGAAGTCCATATGCTCGCCCTTGGGCAGTGCGACGACAAATTCCTTGATGAAGGAGGCGACATTGTGATTGGAGACGACGGTGCAGTCCCACTCCTTGACGCCAAAGACGGACTCCGGTACGCGTACCTTCATGTCATCCTTTACCTTGACCTGGCAGGAGAGGCGCCAGTCACTCTTGATCTCCTTGCGGGAGAAGTGCGGCACCTCGGTGGCGAGGATCTCGCCGCCGCCCTCCATCACCCGGCAACGGCACTGACCGCAGGAGCCCTTACCTCCGCAGGCGGAGGAGAGGAAGATGTCTTGGTTCTGGAGCGCATTGAGGAGCGTACCGCCCATGGGTACGGTGTAGGTCTTGTCGTCATTGACCGTCACCGCGACGTTGCCGACCTTCACGAGCTTCGCCTTGGCGAAGAGGAGGACGACGACGAGGAGCAGGATGACGATGAGGAAGACGGCCACACTCGTCAGGATCGCTGTAGTAGATATTGCAAGTAGCATTTCTTTCTTTTTTCCTTGGGTAAAAAGGGTGATCTCTGACGAGGACTTAAAGGGCGAGACCGGAGAAGCTCATGAAGCCAAAGGCCATGAGACCGGTGATGATGAAGGCGATGCCGAGACCCTTGAGCGCCTTGGGCACGCGAGAGTACTTCATCCGCTCGCGGATAGCCGCCATAGAGGCAATGGCGAGTGCCCAGCCGATGCCGGAGCCGAAGCCGTAGGTAAGGGCGTGTCCCACGGTGGGGAAGGCACGCTGCTGCATGAAGAGCGATCCGCCGAGGATGGCGCAATTGACTGCGATCAGTGGCAGGAAGATGCCGAGTGAGTTGTAGAGCGCCGGGCTGTACCGCTCCACCACCATCTCCACAAGCTGCACGAAGGAGGCGATGACGGCGATGAAGATCAGCAGGCTGAGGAAGCTCAGGTCTACGGAGGCAAATTGCGGGCCGAGCCAGGAGAGGGCTCCGGGCTTCAGGATATAATTCTCAAGCAGCCAGTTGATCGGCACGGTGAGGGTCATGACAAAGACGACGGCGGCACCGAGTCCGATGGAGGTCTTCACACTCTTCGAGATGGCGAGGAAAGAGCACATCCCGAGGAAGTAGGCGAAGATCATGTTATCCACGAAGATCGACCGGACGAAAAGGCTTAGATAATCTCCCATAATGGTAATCGATTGTTCTCTATGTGATACACTTGAGCCTTAGGGCTTACTCCTCCTCCCACAGCTCGTGGTGACGGCTGCGGTGGACCCAGATGATGCAGGCGATCAGGATCAGCGCCATCGGCGGCAGGATCATGAGGCCGTTATTCATATAGCCGGCGGCGTAAAAGCTATCGGGGATCACCTGATAGCCGAGGAGCGTACCGGAGCCGAAGAGCTCACGGAAGAAGCCGATGATGACGAGGATGATGCCGTAGCCGACACCATTGCCGATACCATCGAGGAAGGACTGCCAGGGACCGTGGGCGAGGGCAAAAGCCTCAAGCCGACCCATAAGGATGCAGTTGGTGATGATCAGTCCGACAAAGACGGAGAGCTGCTTATTGAGG
>CAMXXM010000095.1 GCA_947253195.1 uncultured Porphyromonas sp. | reverse complement strand
AGATTAGAATAACGGTCTCGTGGGCTCGGAGATGTGTATAAGAGACAGGTTACCGGCAATTTATCGTAGGGCTGGGGGGCACTGCCACCTGCGATGGCGGGGTGGGTATGCTGCAGGCACTGGTTGACGTTCTCGGTGTGGAGCGAGAGGTGCTATGTGAAGCACTCTGCGACTGTCACTTTATCTTGGCGAGTGATGTCACTAATCCGCTCTGTGGCACTCGTGGTGCGGCTCGTGTCTTTGCTCCACAGAAGGGCGCGACCCCTGCGATGGTGTCGGAGATTGAGGGTAGGATGCGAGAGCTGGCTGATCGAGCAGCGAACCACCTTGGCTTCGATTGCAGTGGTGAGCCGGGTGCGGGAGCTGCGGGCGGACTGGGCTATGCCTTTATGCAGTTCCTCGGAGCGGAGTGCCGGTCCGGGATTGACCTGCTCTTGGAGCACCTGCACTTTGATGACCTCATCTGCGGTGCTGACTGCGTGATCAGCGGTGAGGGGAGTGCCGATGAGCAGACGCTGATGGGGAAGTTGCCCTACGGCATCATGAGGCGTGCCCGATCTGCCGGTGTGCCTACCTGGCTCGTGGCCGGTCGGGTCGGGGCGAGGGATAAGCTGCTGGCTGCCGGCTTCGATCGCGTCGCCTGCATCAATCCCCCTGGTACCCAGCCGGATGTGGCGATGAGACCGGAGGTGGCTCGGACGAACCTTAGTGCTACGATACGCTCGCTCCTTGAGACCATAACTTAGCAGGAATTTTCACTATCGGTTTTGGATAAAGAAAAAAGGGCTGTGCTGACACTGGTCAGCACAGCCCTTTTTGGCTCTACTCCACCGAGTGGGGGAGTAGTCTGTGGAGTGCGGTTACTTAGGCATTTGCCTTAGCCATGTACTCGCAGAGCTCAATGAGCTTATTGGAGTAGCCGATCTCGTTGTCGTACCAAGAAAGTACCTTTACGAAGGTGTCGGTGAGAGCGATACCTGCGGTGGCGTCAAAGATAGAGGTGTGGGTGTCACCGAGGAAGTCGGAAGAAACGACAGCCTCATCAGTGTAGGCGAGGATGCCCTTCATCTCGCCCTCGCTGGCCTTCTTCATTGCCTTGCAGATCTCCTCATAGGTGGCGGGCTTCTCGAGGTTGACGGTCAGGTCAACGACAGAGACGTCCAGAGTAGGCACCCGGAGAGACATACCGGTCAGCTTACCATTGAGAGAGGGGATCACCTTACCAACAGCCTTCGCGGCACCGGTAGAGGAGGGGATGATGTTGCCGGCGGCAGCACGGCCACCGCGCCAGTCCTTCTTGGAGGGACCATCGACGGTCTTCTGGGTAGCGGTGGTGGAGTGTACGGTAGTCATGAGACCATCCTTGATGCCAAAGTTGTCGTGCAGCACCTTAGCGAGGGGTGCGAGGCAGTTGGTGGTGCAGCTGGCGTTGGAGACGATCTGAGTGCCCTTCTTGTAGGTATTGTTATTAACGCCCATGACGAACATAGGGGTGTCGTCCTTGGAGGGGGCGCTCATGATGACATACTTGGCACCACCTCTGAGGTGAGCCTCGCTCTTCTCCTTAGTGAGGTAGAAGCCGGTGCACTCAAGTACGTACTCGGCGCCGACCTCGTCCCACTTGCAATTAGCAGCATCGGTCTCCTGGGTGCAGCGGATCTTATTTCCATTGACGATCAGGAGGTTCTTCTCCTTATCGTAGTCCACCTCACCCTCAAACTTGCCGTGCATGGTGTCGTACTTCAGCATGTAAGCGAGGTAGTCGACGTCCAAGAGGTCATTGATGGCAACGATCTGGATGTTGTTGTGCTTCTGAGCTGCGCGGAAGGCACAGCGACCGATACGGCCAAAGCCGTTGATAGCTACTTTGATCATAGTGATTGTCTGTTATGTAAAATCAGTTACTGGTGTCAGTATTGTAGAGACTGCGGTATGATCCGCAATCATCAATCTTTCGATGGACAAATATAATTAAAAAAATCGGTTTTCTGTCCGTTTTTAGATTTTGAAAAGACCTTTTCCGACTCCTTTGATAAGTCCTTTAGTCAAGCCACGGAGACCACTGCCGGCTCCCCGAAGGGTCCCGGCGAGTAGGAGGCTGCTGCCGACGGCTAATCCGGCAGGTATCACCACGTCTTGCAGAAGTGAGCTCCAGGAGGAGTCCTGCAGTCTGCTTACTATGGAGGGCTTACCGGTGTCCTCACCCGACCGGGTGTCTCGTAAGAGTCTGGAGACACGAGAGTACTTGTCCATCGTGCCATCCTGATCGTGATCCATCCGGACTATATGGGTGCGAGATCTGTCAGAGGGGGTCTTGATCCCCAGCACGTTTCCTACCAGCTTTGCCGCTACCGGACTCTTGTCTGAGAGGGCTCTCAGCGCCTCGCCCTTGACCACCTCGACACCATCGGTGCGGAGGTAGTCAACATTATTGAGGATCCGCATCTTGCTCTCCTCCGATCGGCTCTCTAAGCGGTGCTTCTGCGCCTCTAGTCGGCTCTTATAGTCTGGCTTATATGCTTTTGTGCTCATAGTAGTGTCCTCTCTCAGAGGGATTGATGGTTAGTTGCCCTGCAGGTCGTCCTCGTCCGTAAACTGGTGAACCGCCACGACCGGGTGGTCGGGCGACTCTGTGCCGAGGATCACCGACTCGCCATGGACATCAGTCACGTCAGCGACCATGGTCACAGTGGCGGTCTCACGCCGAGCCTCTCCGACCTCTTCCTCCTCCATATCCTCCAGCTTGTCCAGCTGAGCGGAGATGATCTTCTCCTCAAGTGAGCTGGTGATCGGCTTCTTAAGGAGAAGGAGGATGAGCTCGATGAGCAGCAGTAGCCCCACTAAGCATCCGAAGCCTGCTGCCAGAGCGGAGACTGTATCGTAGGCGCCCAGTAGGTCGGAAGCAAAGATCATGGCAAAAAGCAGTGCGATGACCACTTGAAGAAATAGGAGTGCCGTCAGCCCGACGACAGCCATGATAAGGTAGTACACCCCTTTGATGCCGGCAGGAACGCCTTTCTCGATTGCCTCGAGCTTCACGAGTTCGCGCTTGGCGCCCACGAAGGAGAGGGCCTCTGCCTTTACTTCATCGATGATTTGCTTGATTGTCTTAGCCATGTCTGTACCTTAATAGGTAAGGTGATACTCTCGTGGGATAAAGATAGATGGGACTGCGAAGGATCCTTGCTAGGATACTTCGGCAATCCCATCTGTAGATAAGTGGCTCTGAGTGCGCCAAGGGGGGTTAGTCCTTGTTGACCTTTTTCTTGGCCTCCTCGGCGAGCCTGTCTTTCTGCTCTTTGGCCTCTGCCTTGAGGTCCTCGAGCTCCTCCTCAGTGAGGTCAGCAACCTTTTGAGCAGTATCCTTAGCCTTATTTCCCAGCTGGGAAGCGGAGTCCTTCACAGTAGAGTATATGTCCTCCGCGTCACCCTTGAGGTCATCGACGTAGTGAGAGAGGTCACGACCGGCCTTGCGTGCACGGATACGACCCTCGTAGTAAGCGTCCTTCACGTTGCTCTTCACCTTGTCAGCGGTATCCGACATATCATCAATGAGCTGGTTGCGACGGCTCTCGTCAGAGAGGTATGCGATGGCTGCTCCGATAGCTGAGCCTACGAAGAGACCAAGCATAAACTTTATTCCGGAATTATTGTTACTCATAACTCTTCCTTGTGTACTTTGTGTCTACGGTTAGTGTTCGGCGATAGGGGGATTACCTCCTCTATCTTCTGTACAAATGTACCTTTTTTCTAATACACAGACAATTCTGCTATCCATTTTTTGCAAAAATGTCATTGAGCCCTAAGGTCCTACTCGTTGGTCAAGGTAGTCCTCTACTATGGGCAGGTCTCCCGGCTCTGTCTCGTCAGGGTAGCGGAGGCGTAGCTGTGCAAGACAGATCCGAGTCAGGCAGACATTGCGCCAGCCGGTAATGTCGAAGGCATCCATATCTGCAGGGCTGATCCCGGTGTACTCATTGGTGAGTGACGTGAGTGATCGGTAGTGGTGTCGCCAGTGAGGGTCAAGGGCAGCGCTCAGCACCATGGTGCAGATCGCCTCCTTGTGCTTGAGCCAAAACTCAGCTGTCGGGTGCAGTCGACGTATCGCTCCAAGGAGGATGCTTAAGTCGAAGCGGACGTTGTGACAGACGAGGACGGAGGATCTCTTGATGAGCGGAAGGAGCAGCTCAAGGAGCTCCTCCTCGCTCTTCCCCATGATCCGGAGTGTGTGGGTGTCCAAGTGGTGTACCCTCCTCGCCTCGTCGCTGCCGGCATTGCTTTGCTCCACCAGCACCACACCGTGACAGAGCTCACGGTATTGGTCGTCTAAGCCCAGCCATGCCGCCTGCACGATATGGTCTTCCTTGCCCTGCAGGATCGAGAGCCCTGTGGTCTGCAGGTCGAGGATCAGGTAGCGTGGATAGATCCCTTGTCTCTCAGCTGTCAGTCTCTCCAGCTCCTCGGCAGGCACTGTGGGGGGCTGGAGCTGCTTCAGTAGCTCTGCGTAGGGAATAGAGGGTGAAGACATAGGTACAGTAGGCTTCCTCTTGATGGTGTGATTGCGGTACCCGGCACGTCTCAAAAGAGTATCGCCGAGGAGCAGGCAGACCAGCACCACGGCGATAAGGATAAGTAGTCCTGATTGGTTCATCAAGCCTTATCAATAGGAGCAGGCAAAGAGTACTCGGCGCTCTGAAGGCTTGCCGGTCAGGATGTCCTTACCCGGCTCGTCCGGCTGACCGAGTGGGATGCATCGGATCGTCGCTTTGGTCAGATCCTTGATCCTCTCCTCCGTCTCTGCAGTACCGTCCCAGTGTGCCATTACGAAGCCACCGGCCTCGACCTTCTCACAGAAGTCGTCCCAGTCATTGCAGCTGTAGGTGTGTGCGGTGCGGAAGTCAAGAGCACGCTTGTAGAGATTCTCCTGGATCTGATCCAGCAGATCCTCGACCCGCTTGCCGATGCCCTCATAGGGGACGGTTTCCTTCTCCAGCGTATCTCGGCGCATCACCTCTATCGTTCCCTCCTCGACGTCGCGGGGGCCGAGGGCAAGGCGAACCGGTACGCCCTTCATCTCGTATTCGGAGAACTTCCACCCCGGCTTCTTGTTGTCCGCATCATCGTACTTCACCTTGATGTCGTGATCGCGAAGCTCCTTGATGAGCGGCTCCACCAGCTCGGTGATCTGAGCACGCTCCTCATCACTCTTGTAGATCGGGATGATCACTACGTCAATCGGAGCCAGAGCAGGCGGCAGCACCAGCCCGTTGTCGTCAGAGTGGGTCATGATCAGTGCGCCCATCAGGCGAGTCGATACGCCCCATGAGGTGGCCCAGACCAGCTTCTCCTCACCATCCTTATCGGCAAAGGTGACGTCAAAGGCCTTGGCAAAGTTTTGCCCCAGGAAGTGTGACGTACCGCTCTGCAGCGCTTTCCCATCCTGCATCATCGCCTCGATGGTGTAGGTGTCGATAGCACCTGCAAAGCGCTCAGTGGGCGTCTTTACACCGCGGATGACCGGCATAGCCATCTTCTTCTCAGCAAAGTCGGCATACACCCTGAGCATCTGTCGAGCTCGCTCCTGGGCCTCCTCCTCAGTGGCATGAGCGGTGTGACCCTCCTGCCAGAGGAACTCGCTCGTGCGGAGGAAGAGGCGGGTGCGCATCTCCCAGCGCATGACGTTGCACCACTGATTACAGAGCACAGGGAGGTCGCGCCAAGAGTGGATCCAATTCTTGTACGTATTCCAGATCACCGTCTCCGAGGTGGGGCGGATGATCAGCTCTTCATCGAGCTTGGCCTCGGGGTCGACGATGACAGCGGACTCGTCCTCTGTCGCCTTGAGTCGATA
>CAMXXM010000094.1 GCA_947253195.1 uncultured Porphyromonas sp. | reverse complement strand
CGCTGATAGAGGGGGCCGATTATACAGTCGACTACGATCAGGGCGAGCTGAGAGTCCTAAGCACCTCAGACGAGCCGATAGAGATCACCATTCCACAGGAGTCGCAGACGGAGGTCAAGCGGAAGTCTCTCTTCGGACTTGAGGCTGAGCTTGCACTTGCTTACCGCCTGACCCTCGGAGCCAGCCTATATGGTTACGTGGAGGATAGTGGGGGAGAAAAGATGCGGATCGGTCAGGAGGACTTGCGAAATACGATCCTGGGTACTCACCTCACCTACGACTACTCCTCTCGAAAACTGTCCCGATGGCTCTCCCGTTTTGCACTCGTCTCGGAGGAGATCCCCGTTTCGCTCAGAGCAAAGATGGCTTATGCCCACTTGATCTCCGACTACAATACCTCCGGTGGCAGAGAGGCTATCGTCGTGGACGACTTTGAGGACGGAGGTACAGCGGTCGACCTGACTTCCTCTCTGCGGTGGCAGCTGTCGACACTGAGAGAGAGCAGTGCCGACTACAGAGCCCACTTGGCGTGGTTCAATGTCGACCCTCTCTTGGTACGAGAGGGAGTCCCCGGTCAGCCGACCGGACTCAGTCGACGCCCCGATCTGAGACAAAGTCCTCTCGTGCGCGAGTATCGAGTCGAGGAGCTCTTCCCCGGCAGAGACCTTGATCAGCTGACCACTCAGATCATCGAGATGCTAAATCTCTCGTACTATCCCGATGAGCGGGGCCCCTACAACTACCGCACAGAGGGCTGGGCGTCGGATGGCAAGCTTGCTCGACCTTACGACAACTGGGCATCCATTGTCTCCCCTTTGGAGATAAGGGACTTGGAGAAGGAGCGTATCACCTCCATCGAGCTCTGGGTATTGGATCCTTTCTCCATTCGTTCCGATGCCCCTGAGGGGGACTTGATGGTCGATCTTGGTAGATTTTCTGAGGAGATCATCCCGGATGGCGCTCTCGACTTTGAGAGTGACCTCCCCAAGGTGACTACCCCTCATGGTCGGCGATCGGAGACGCTCCCTTCGTCACGCTCTTTCTCCTCTCAGGGCATCGAGGAGCAGGATGTCGGCTTGGACGGTATTTCCTCGTCGGATGAGCAGGTCCTCTTTTCCTCGTACCTCAAGTCTGTTGCTACCCACATCGATCCACAGGCTTGGAGTGTGGGAGGAGTTCAGCTACCCGGTTCTCCGCTCGAGGACCCCTCCGGTGATGACTACCACTTCTACCTCGGGGATCACTGGGACAGGGTGGAGGCGGACATACTGAGCAGGTATAAGTATATCAATGGCACGGAGGGAAATTCGTTGCCGCGGCTCATCCAAGGGCACCAGTCGGCACGGTCCGATCTACCGGATAGCGAGGATCTCAATGGCGACGGCGTGTTATCCACTACTGATGGCTACTTCCGCTACCACCTGTCGGTGACAAATGAGGCGCTCCGTCCCGGAGGAAAGTGGTACTCCGGGGAGGTGGAGATCCGGGAGGAGAACGGGTGCTCCTCGAGGTGGGTCAAGCTTACCATTCCGCTCTCCAAGTACGATGCCGCTTTCGGAGCTCATCCCACGATGCAGGATATCGAGGCGATTCGGCTCACCCTACAGCACTTCGATAAGCCGATACACCTCAGGTGCGCCTCCCTTCGGCTTATCTCCTCGCCCTGGCAGCGCTACACCTCGGTCATTGATCCCGACCGGTCCAATGCTGAGCTGACCCTGCAGACCCACAGCCTCGAGGAGGACTCGGGCAGATCCCCCATTCCCTACGTCTCCCCTAAGGGAGTGGTTCGTGACCGGAGGCGTGGCACCCTTTCCTTGGCTCGCTATGATGAGAAGGCGCTTGCTCTCTCGATCCCCAATATGGAGAAGGATGAGGTGGCAGCGGTCTATCGGGCTACCGATCTTGACCTGCGCCACTACCGGTATCTCACCCTTCATACCCACGCCGAGGGAGAAGTGAGGGATCGGGATCTCGAGCTCTTTGTCCGGTTGGGATCGGACTACTCCGCCAATTATTACGAGTGTCGTCTCCCTCTGACGGTGACCCCAAGGAGAGACTACAGCGGGATGAGCACCTCGGAGAAGCAGGACTTGATCTGGCCCCTCTCCAATGTCCTTCAGATCGATCTTAGCGAACTGACCGGTCTAAAGCACGAGCGTGCCTCTCAGGGAGCTCTTGATAAGAGGGAGCTCTACACAAGAGGCAGAGTCTCAATCAAGGGCTACCCCTCCCTCGGCAACCTCTCAGCTATCTTGATCGGCGTTCGAAACCGAAGCAGTGGGCGCATCAGTGCAGAGGTGTGGGTCAATGAGCTCACCGTCTTAGGCGCCGGCCAAATGGGTGGCAGTGCTTGGCTCGCTGACGTACAGGCGACGCTCTCTGACCTTGGGTCTGCCAGTCTTAAGGTCGGCAGTCAGTCCGGTGGCTATGGAGACATACGCAATGATGTCCGTCTCTGGCAGCAACTCACACAAACTTATATTGACCTAGAGACTATGGTGGAGCTGGGCAAGCTCCTACCCCGAGAGTGGGGCGTTCAAGCGCCTGTCCGATACACGTTTCTAGAGAATAAAAAGACACCGCACTATGACCCCTACGACACTGATCTGCCTTACCGGGGGAGGGAGCCCATTTACCTCGAGCGCGCGGATCATCTCAGCCTTAGCAATTGGAGAGTGAGTCCCGAGGGAGAGCCACTCACCTCGGGTGGTAAGTCAAGGTCCGACCTCACTTTCTCTTACGATCTCACCCATCATCAGCGCAAGGACCCCCGGGTGATAGAGGAGAAAAATAGACGGATGCACACCACCATAGACTATCGGGCGGAGGGGGGCAAAGGGGATTACCTCAGGCTCCATAGTGGCTGGAGTCGGGTGGATAATACGTCCCTCATGCCCACACCCGTGGAGGAGACGGAGCAGTCCGCTCAAGTTTCTCGGAATTGGCTATGGGATCGCTCTCTGGGCATCAAGTGGCCGCCTGTCGACTTTGGCTCACTCACCATTCACAGCAATACTTTCGCCCTCATCGACAATACCCCTCCTGAGGTCGCCGGAGGGGAGAGTGACCTCTCTTTTCGGCTATTCACGGACCGGATCCTCCGCTCCATTGCCTCACTCGGCACCACTGATAGGTATCAGGGGCTCTATAGCATCACACTCCATACCCCGAGTATGCGCCACTCCCTCCTGTCACCGCTGTACGCCAGTCTATCCTATAGCGGAGACTACAGCTGGAGACGGGGTGTCGTGGTGGGCGACCGGTCGAGCGGGCACACCATCAAGAATAATGGACGCCTTGATCTCCAAGCCCGGTACGACCTCAGCAAGGCATCCAAGCGGGTGGGGGAGCTTCGGCTGAGATACAGTCACGATGCCGGGAGTATGATCCCCGGCTTCCTGCCCGAGGCCGGCAAGATCTTTGGCTTCGGTCATCAGGGACAAGTGTTGTCTCCCACGATCGGCTACATGCTTAGCATCAGCGACTACGCGGGTGAGATAGGCTATGCGGTACGGTCTCGATGGATAATGGACGATAGCTCTCTCAGTCGCCTTCCCTCTTACTTTGTCAAGGACGATCTCTCCTGCGCGCTGAGTCTGCAACCGGTCCGAGGACTATCTGTGGAGCTCTTCCTCACTCAGGCGAAGAGCAACTCCTATATATGTAGCAGCATCACCGGTGATGTAGTCGATATGAGCGGACGGCTCACGATGTCCACCATTGGGCTTCGAGGCGATCGGACGGAGCGATTGTTAAGTGAATTGGCGGGCAGCCCGACCATCGAGCAGGCCATTGACCGCTTCGCATCCGGCTATCTCGTCAGTCCCAAAATGCAGCGGGGCTTACCATCGTCGCTCAATCTTCTCCCCAATTGGCTCCTCACGATAGACCTTGCCTCGCTCTCTGATGCCGTGCGATCGCTTACACCCCGGCTCCTGATCAAGCATCAGTACAGAGGGCTCCTCGAGCTGCCAGATTACCGCCTGGGAAACGACACCGGGAGCAGCGCACCATATGATCTGCAGACGATCACCACCACCGACCTCTTCAGCCCTCTGCTGGGGCTGGACACCTCAGTCGGCAAGAGTCTTACGCTCTCAGCGGCGTATGTCCTCAGTAAGTCGCACTCCCTCCTCACGGAGAGTCTCAGACTCCTCTCTCAGACCGATCGGAGGTGTGACGTCTCACTCCGGTATCAGCTTAAGCTTCCTCCCCTCATTCGGTCAAGCCTCCCCTTGCTGTCCTCCACCTCTACCAGCCTCGAGAGCAGCCTTGGGTACTCCTTCACACACACATCGCTGGAGGAGGTAGACCTCAGACGCTCAACTCAAAACAGGCTGAGGGGACTTGACACCCACAGCCTGAGACTGACGCTGGACTATCGCTGCTCTCGGAGTCTCTCCATCAGAGGATTCTGGAGAGAGGATATACGTATCCCCCTCGTCACCGGCCGGCAATACCCCTACCGTAAGTCTTCCTACGGAGCTATGCTACTGCTTACCCTCCACCCCTGAGTCCGGGGAGTCTCACTCGTCAATATTCTTCAGAGGGAGAGCCGGCGTCTGCTTGACTACGCCCAGCACAAAGACACTGTCGAGACTGCCGATGCTGTCGATCGTGCCGAGCTTGTTGAGTACAAAATTTTGGTACTCTGACATATCGTGGACAAGGATCTTCACCATGAAGTCGTAGTCCCCCGAAGTATTGTAGCACTCAACCACCTCGTCGAAGTCAACGATCTTGCTCATAAAGTCCTGTCCCATCTCCTGTGCGTGCTTCTTAAGCTTGATGTTGCACCACACCTGGATGTTATTTCCCGTCTTCTGAGGGCTCAGGATGGCAGCGTACCTCACGATGTATCCCTCCTGCTCCAGCTTGCGCTGTCGCTCAAAGACCGGTGACTGAGAGAGTCCGACGCGGTTGGCAAGCTCCTTAGTGGTCATCTTCCCATTTTGCTGAAGTTCCTTAAGGATCTTGATGTCAATATTATCTAATGTGTGACCCATATAAAGATGGTTGATTTAGATGATGGCAAGGGGTAATTGTTCTTTACTGAGACAAAAATAAGCAATTCTTTCTCACCGACCGAATTCTTATGCCTCCGCTGCAGAGGAGATGTCTATTTGATCCTCGAGAGTCTGTCGACGACGGAAAAATCCCCCGACTTCAGGCTTAATTCTTTTACCAATATTAGAAAAGCCTAATATCGGTATTAGAGAAGCCTAATATCGGTATTAGATTGATGGTGTCTTCTCCTGAAAAAAAGTACACAGCTGATTGACTGTCTATAGGTGCGTCCGGCAGGCTTTTTCAGCACGTCTGGTGACTTCTTATGGGGCGACCTCAATAAATTGGTACCTTTGAGTAATGAAGGAATGCTATCACAATATACCCTCTCCATCGTATGTGGTGGAGGAGATGCTCCTAAGGCGCAATCTGGAGCTGATACGTCGCGTGTCGGTCGAGGCGGATGTGGAGATCATACTGGCCTTTAAGGCTTTTGCTCTCTGGAAGACCTTCCCGATATTTAGGGAATACATCAGTGGCACTACAGCCAGCTCCCTCTCGGAGGCGCGACTGGGCTACGAGGAGATGGGCTCCCTGACCCATACCTATGCTCCGGTCTATCGTCCGGATGAGATGGAGGAGATTTTGCGTTGCAGCAGCCATGTCACCTTCAATTCTCTCTCCCAATTTGACCGCTGGTATCCCACGGTCCGCGGCTATGCCGGGCATCCGATCAGCTGTGGTCTTAGGCTTAATCCTGAGTACAGCGAGATCGAGACCGACCTCTACAATCCCGCCTCACCGGACTCGAGGCTGGGCGTGCCGCTCGCTGACCTGCCTGATGAGCTACCGGTCGGGA
>CAMXXM010000093.1 GCA_947253195.1 uncultured Porphyromonas sp. | reverse complement strand
TCTCCCAAGGGTCACCCCTTGAAACTTGCAAGTCGCTATGGGGTTCGTTGGCAACCACGCCCCGAGTGGACTTTCACCACAGATGTATGACATGCCCGTCATACAAAGAAACGAGTCGCCTCCAGAATGAGGTGACTCGTGACCTTTCAAGAAAAAGCTGTCTCCCGACAGCTCTGTTCTTACCTTAACCTTTAATCTAATACTATTATGAAAAAACCACGATGCAAAGGTAGGGACTTTATCCGAACTATGCAAGTCTTTGTCCACTGAAGATTGCAATTTACCCCATATTTGACAATAATTTATGTTTGCAGACCTCGATCTAACGCTCTTTTGTCCTTTGAGTCGTGCCCTTAACTATACCCCTCAATGCCCTCGCAGTGAATAGTTAAGCCAGTCTGTCGCTTTATCGGATTGTTTTTACTACCTTTGCGCAGTTAGTCCGTAGTCTATATATAAGAAGCTAACTCATGAGTAAGCAAAGCAATACCCAAGACCTCAATAAGGAGGCAACCTCAGCCGAGACCGGAAGTAAGGCAGAGGATTACATGCAGAAGAATAGGCGGACGCTTGTCATCTGCCTCGTTGCTGCCATCGTAGTGATCGGCGGCATCATCCTCTATCGTAACGCTTATATGATGCCGCATCGGGCAAAGGCGGAGGAGCAGATCTTCCGTGCCGAGCAGCTCTTCGAGAGAGACTCATTTGAGACTGCTCTCAAGGGCAATGGTGCCGATGTGAAGGGTTTCCTCGATATCATCAGCGACTACGGCAATACTCCCTCCGGCAACGTGGCTCACGCCTACGCCGGTGTCTGCTACTACCAGCTGGGCGACTACCAGAGCGCCATCAAGCAGCTGGATAAGTTTAGCTCCAAGGACATAATGCTCCAGCCGAGCGTCATCGGTCTGATCGGTGACTGCTACGTCGAGGGCGACCAGTACGATAAGGCGGTCGGCTACTTCGAGGATGCAGCCAAGAAGGCTGATAACATGCTCCTCTCGCCGATCTACCTCATCAAGGCAGGTCTTGCTTATGAGGCTCTCGGTAAGACTGATAAGGCTAAGGAGGCATACGCCAAGGTCAAGGAGAGCTACCCTACCTCTCCCTCCGCTGCCAATGCTGAGAAGTACCTCCAGACGTTGATTCTGCAGGGCAAGTAAGCTACCCTGACGATACACAAAAAAGCCCCCCTTACGACTCAGGTCGTGAGGAGGGCTTTTTTTTTGCTATTCTTTCTCCCGAGGGAGTAGAGGGAAGTTCTTGCTCGGCCGGTGCGACCGGTCAATCAGCTCGCCCAGCTGTCGGACCACCTCTGGGTAGTCAGCGGTGACATCCCGCAGCTCGCCCGGGTCTGCGGAGAGATCGAAGAGCTCCTCGTACGTCTGCGAGGCATCCCTGACCTGCTGGCGGATCAGCTTCCACTGACCCATACGGACCGCCTGCCGTCCCCCCTCCTCGTGAAACTCCCAGTAGAGGTACGGGTGCTCCGACTGCTCGCCCCGACCGATGAGGGTGGGGGCAAAGGAGATCCCGTCGGACTGCTCCTGAGGCACCGCCCCGCTCAGCTCCCGGAGAGTCGGCATCACGTCCCAGAAGGCAAGCACATGGTAGGAAGTGCTCCCCGGCTTGATCACTCCGGGCCATACCGCAATGAAGGGAACCCGCACCCCTCCCTCGTAGAGGGCGCGCTTAAGTCCGCGGTAGGGACCATTGCCGTCAAAGAAGTAGGGATCGTGACCGCCCTCCTCGTGCGGTCCATTGTCGGAGGTGAAGACGAATAGCGTCTCCTCCGCCAGCCCCTCCTCCCGCAGCACATCGATCATCCTGCTGACATCCCTGTCGATGCGCCGTATCATCCCCGCATAGGTTGCCTTGGGCTGCGCCTCTGCGCGGTACCAATTTCCCTCAAAGGGTCGCTCGCAAAACGCTCCCTCAAAGGGCTTCCTATCCTCCTCCTCAGCATCCAGGTCGGCATGCGGTAGGGCGGGAGTGAAGTAGAGGAAAAAGGGTCGCTCCCGGCGCTTCCGGTCTCTCAGGAAGTCGATCGCGTGGTCCATCAGCAGATCCTGAGCGTAGGTCTTCCCGTCCAAGGGGATCAGCGTCTCGCCCTCGTGGAGAAACTCCGGTCTGTGACGATGGGCATTCAGCTGTCCCAGGTAGCCAAAGAAGTAGTCAAAACCCTGCCGTGTGGGAGCGCCCTCCGTGCCGGGACCACCAAGACCCCACTTCCCGATGCAGGCGGTGTCGTAGCCGGCGTCTCTCAGCATCTCGGCGATAGTCACCTCACCATCGGCGAGCGGGTGGTCGTAGGTGTGACCATCGGCATTGGCGGTATCCTTATTGCCACGGATAAAGGCATGGCCGGTATGGCGGCCGGTGAGGAGCGCCCCCCGTGAGGGTGCGCTGACGGAGCAGCCGGCATAGGCCTGAGTGAAAGTCATCCCTGCCTGAGCGAGGCTGTCCAGTGCGGGTGTCGGGATGTATCGCTGCCCGTAGGCACCGAGGTCACCGATGCCCATATCATCGACCATAAAAAAGATGATATTGGGTCGCGACTGAGCCAATCCCGTCAGGGACAGCGCCCCCATGGCCACTCCGGTGGCGATTCGTCCTCGTACAGTCATACGTCTCTGCTTTACTCTAAGTGGCGAGGCAGCTCGGCAATGGTGCCGGGCATGCGGTAGTCCCAGATCTGCTTGGGATCCTCGGGGTGATTGATCTGCTCCTCCTCAGGTGGCACCTCTGATCCGTAGCCGGTCAGCGTCCACCAGTCCTGCATGGGGAGCACGAGCAGTACCGAGGGGGCGAGCCGCCTCAGTGCTCGTATCAGCCCTGCCGCCGAGGGGTCATCGGCGCAGCCATAGGCGCGAGCGATGTTCCACCTCCTGGTATGGTCAAGTGAGCGCCACCAATCGCGGAGCGTGCTGGTGTCGTGGGTTGATGTGGAGCCGACGCTGAGGTAGGGGATGTCATTGGGATGGGCATAGGCGCACCAGGACTTCTTCGCCATACGGACCACCTCGAGTGAGAGCAGCTCAAAGGTGTCCATCACCTCCCGCATACTTCCCGGGAGACTCCCCAGGTCCTCAGCACAGAGGAGCATACGGGTGTCGGAGGTGGCGCCGAGGAGACGCTTGATGGCGGTTCGGCGCCAGAGCTCTTCGTTGCGGTGGTGGTGGTACTCCTCCCGTAGGTAGAGGATCAGCTGCTTCGCCTCAGCACTCAGGGGGCCAAAGTCGGGGTATAGCTCCGGTGAGGGCGATGGGTGATACAGTCCCTTCTCGTCCCTTGCACAGAGCCTCTCCACCCCTAGCACCTCATCAGGTCGGTAGCCAAGCGCCGGCACGTAGTGCGCCTGACGCTGGTCGGAGCTACTCTCCGGTATGCTCCATATGCGGAAGAAGCCGAGTATATGGTCGATCCGTATCGCATCGAGGTGACGCTCCATCACGGCAAAGCGGTGGCACCACCAGCGGAAGCCCTCCGCCTCCATCGCCTCCCAGTCATAGGTGGGGAAGCCCCAGTCCTGCCCATTGGCGGAGAAGAAGTCGGGCGGTGCGCCTGCCTCCTTATCCAGGTGGAAGAGGTGCGGCGCCATCCACACATCGACGCTATTTCGTCCCACACCGATGGGGAGATCCCCCTTGATCAGCACGCGGTGGCGGTGGGCGATCTCCGTCAGCCTGCTCAATTGGTCATAGAGGAAGTACTGGATGAAGGCGTACCGAAGCACCTCACGCTCCGCCTGAGCCCCCTCGATCGTCTTCGCCCGGAGGTACTCCTCCCGCACCGAGGTGTAGGTCGCATACCCCGTGACCGGCGTCCCCGGCTGACGATCCCTGAGGACGCAGAAGAGGCAGTAGGCGAGCAGGTCCTCCCCCTCCCGGGACATAAACGCCCGCACCTCCTCCATCGTCGGGTCATCGACCCGATCGTAGCAGTAGTCGACCACCTCGCGCTTGAGCTGTCGCACGGAGAGGTAGTCCACGCGCGGAAGAGCATTGAGCGCAGTGGCTCGCTCCTCCCAGCTCCGCCTGAGCGGTGCCCCGTCGTACCCGGGTAGCCGGCGCACGTCGAGGTAGAGCGGGTCCAGCCCGTAGGTGGTGATGGCGTTGTAGGGGTAGGAGTCGAGCGGGGTGCGGGTAAAGGTGGTGTCATAGAAGGGGAGCATCTGGTAGAGGTGCTGCCCCAGCTCTGAGAGGTAGACGACAAAGTCCGCCGCATCGCCGAAGTCACCGATGCCGTAGGATCGCTCGGTGCGCAGGGCGAAGAGTGGAGCCACCGTCCCCTCGATACTCTTCCGCTCCCAGGTGGGCTGAAGAGTTGGCTCGTCGACAAAGGTGAGCGTGAGGGAGCGTCTCTCCTCCGGTCGGTACACTCTATTGGATCCCTCCTCCCAGAGGATCGACCCGTCCCGCCTGCGGAGCACCACCTTGTACTCCATCGCCGGCAGTCCCTCCATAGACAGAGTGTAACAGTGACGACAAGCCCGGAGTGGGATGCCGTGCATCGGATCCCATGCCCCCGCCTCCGTTGCAGAGCCCACGAGGAAGAGCTCACCATCGTAGACCTCCTGCCTCAGGAAGGCAATCACCTCCCCGCGTCGGCAGTCGAGGGCAGCCATAGGCTCCCTTGTCCCATCTGTCAGCCCGAGCAGCCCGCAGAGTGGAGGGCTCATCAGCCGATGTGCGGGTGAGGGAGCGATCCACCGATCACGGATCACCACATTGAGTGGCGTCGTCTCCGGCTCGGTTGCTCTCAGACTGAGGGTATGGGGCATTGGGGCCTCCACCGCGATGATCTCCCCCCGCTCTACCACTCTGTAGCTGTAGCGTAGCTCCTTGTAGCTGCGGATGGAGAGCGGCAGGTCAAGGGTCCAGAGCCCTGCAGTGCGCTCCTCCATAGGTCGCTCCTCGCCGTCCATCACGCAGACTATGGTCTGCCCCCCATAGACAGTCTGGTAGGGTAGGACGAGGGTCAGCAGGATGCGCTGCTCGGTCACATTTTCCTTCTTCATCTACTCCGTCTCGTAGGTGGTTGGGTCGGTGATGCCCGCCTCCCGGAAGGCCTCGCGTCGTTCCTCGCAGGTGCCGCACTTCCCACAGTGCTTCTCCCCACCCTTATAGCAGGAGTAGGTGTCTCCGTAGTCCACCCCCAGCTCAGCACCACGGCGGACGATGTCAGCCTTGGTGATCAGCGTGTAGGGCGCGTCGACGGTGACGCCATTGAAGGTCCCGGCACGCATGGCCCCGCTCATCTCTCGGATAAAGTCGGGCCTGCAGTCGGGGTAGATCGTATGATCCCCGGAGTGGTTGGCGAGCATCACCCGACTCAGCTCCCGGCTCTCAGCCAGCCCGCAGGCGACGGAGAGCATGATCCCATTGCGGAAGGGGACGACCGTGGACTTCATATTCTCCTCATCGTAGGAGCCCTCCGGGATCGCCTCCGCTCCCTCGATGAGGGAGGAGTGGAAGTACTCCTTGATGAAGTGGAGCGGGATCACTAAGTGCTCGATGCCGAGAGCAGCGCAGTGACGTCTTGCACAGGCGATCTCCCGAGCATTGTGATTGCTGCCGTAGTCAAAGGTTACGGCCAGGGCGATCTCATCCTGCTTATCGTGCAGTAGCGTGACACTGTCGAGACCACCGGAGAGGACGATGATGGCATCTTTTCTATTATTCTTCTTCATAGCTCAAATGTACGATTATTTAGGCTCACGGGAGGTCCCTCTGTCGTAGAGTCCGGAGACATCCTCATCATGAGGTCGGGTCAAAATTTCCCCCTCGCCTCCGGGGCAATTCTAATACCGATATTAGAGAATTCTAATACCGATAAAAGAGATCACTAATATCGGTATTAGTGATCACTAATATCGGTATTAGTGAATTGC
>CAMXXM010000092.1 GCA_947253195.1 uncultured Porphyromonas sp. | reverse complement strand
GCTCCTCCACAGGGACGGGACGTTGCTCCACCGACAACCCTAGATCGCCAGCGATGGTCATCAGGCTATCGTTGGTCACAGAGGCGAGGATCGACTCGGACCGAGGGGTAATGTACGTTTTCCCCCTTATCCCAAAGAAATTGGCCGATCCACACTCATCGATGAACTTCTTCTCTTGAGGATCTAAGAAAAGACATCCCCCGTGATAGCCCTCCACATACGCCTCATGCATCGCTCGAAAAGAGGCAGCATAGTTGCCGCCCACCTTAAACCTCCCGGTGCCTCGCGGAGCCGCCCGGTCATACGATCGTTGGATCACTACCGGGACAGAGGAGACGCCACGCTTGAAGTATGGCCCCACAGGGCAAGCATAGATCGAGAAGAGGTACTCGCTGCTCTCGCTCACACCGACATGAGGTCCGATACCTATCACGAGAGGTCGTAGGTAGAGAGCAGCACCTGAGCCGTAGGGAGGCACAAAGCGGCTATTATGCTTGACCACCAATTGGCATGCCTCTAAGAAAAGATCCTCCGGCACCTCCGGCATCATAATCCCGGCACAAGAGCTCTGTAGGCGTCGAGCATTCTCCTCCGGCCTGAAGAGGCAGACCCGACCATCCCTGCAGCGAAAGGCCTTGAGTCCTTCAAATGCCTGCTGACCATAATTAAGCCCTGTGGCAGCGAGATGAACTGCCACCGTAGGATCGGCACACAGCTCAGGCCTACTCCACACCCCCTTAGAGTAATAGCTCCGTACGTTGTAGTCCGTAGGATAGTAACCGAAAGTCAGTGACTCCCAGTCGGTCTCTTCTTGTAGCATTGCTTAGCTCTCTTGCTCTTACTTTGCTTTCTTGGTGGTTCCGGTGTGCTTGGCAGGCTTTTCCGCTCTCAGCTTATGGAGCTCCTCCTGTAGTGCTGTGATCTCCTCGCCCTGGTTCTCGATCGTCTTGAGGAGCGCATTAAGCTCCTCATTCTCGATTGAGCTGGGGTACTCCTCTTCTACGCGGAGGTGGAAGTCACTCAGCACATTCATATAGTTATTGAAGGCGTCATATGGACTGCTGTACGGACTATAGAGACCCGAGTCCTTATTCTCCATAGCTGTGGACATATAGAGGAAGTGGTCACTGCTTTGGAGGTAAGCCCAGTCTTGCTTGATCCTTCTATTACCACTCATACGGGTCCGCTCCGTCCACTCCACCAGCTTGCCGAAGGCCTCTTGCTGGAGGATGTTGCCGAGCCAGGACTTTGTCGTCTTCTCCTCCTCCGACCACGAGATGGTGTCCAGGACGCTGATCTCATCCTCCGGCTGAAGCTGAGCAAAGACCTCAGATGGTGTCGCCATCTCCAGCCCGGCTCGCTCGATGTACTCCGGAAGTGCTCGGAAAAAGTCAAAGATCCCCGATGATGCAGGACAGAGATTGCCCAGCACATCGTAGCTCATATCGAGGTAAGTCACCTGCTCCCCCTTGCCCCTATCAGCGAGCCAAGAGGCGTACTTGTCAGCTGTCAGCGGATACTCGTCCCAGCTCTGATCGCAGAAGCGTCGAGAAAGGTCCTCCGAGAGAGCGGCATGCCTCATCAGGAGATGAAGCTCAGGCACTACTGCACTTTGGTAGACGAAGCCTGGACTCTTCCACCCCAGCACATGCTTAGCACCCTCGGTAAGCATTCCGTGGAATCCCATCTCCGAGACTGCAAGAGCAATGTCGTCATCATAGAGGAGCTCGGTGTTGCGTAGCACCTTAGGCTCGTAATTGAATATCGCCTTAAGAGCCGTGACATGCATCCCAACCTGACCCTTAAACTCCGCCTTGGACGGTGCCAGAGAGGATAGACTATGGGCGTAAGGCTCTGCCAGTAGCTCCACGCACCCGGTCTCAGTGAGCTTACGGAAGCTGTCGATCAGCTCCGGTGTGTACATCTCTATCTGGTCCAGAGCTGTTCCTGAGATGGCGAAAGCGACCTTCACCCTGCCCTTTGACTCCTGGATCAGGTCGTAGATCATCTTATTAGCCGGCAGATAGGATCGCTCAGCAGCAGACCTCATATACTGCTCGTTGAGAAAGTCATCGAAGTAGTAGTGGTCATTACCTATGTCGAAAAATCGGTAGCGCTTCAGACGGAAAGGCTGATGCAGCTGGAAGACGAGGCATAGTTTTTTCTTATCCATAGTGAGAGTTTATCTATCTGGCAGGTTATTCAAAAAAGGCATCAGTGGTATCGTCACCGCCCAAGGACCTGATCGTAGAGACCACGTATCTTGAGTGCCACATTATCCCAAGTGATCCCGGCAACCTCATCCAGACCCCTCTGAGAGAGGAGATCGTGAAGAGCAGGATAGGTGACGAGAGCGTACATCGCATCCGCCATAGCATCGACATCCCAGTAGTCGAGCTTGATCGCGTAGGTGAGTATCTCGGAGCAGCCTGACTGCTTAGAGATGATACAGGGGACACCGCACTGCATCGCCTCGAGGGGGGTAATCCCAAAAGGCTCCGATACAGAGGGCATCACGTAGACATCGCTGGCATGGTACACCTCATATACCTGACGACCCTTCATAAAGCCTGTGAAGTGGACGCGATCTGAGATGCGTTTCTCAGCAACCAGACGGATCATCTCATCCATCTTGTCTCCGCTACCGGCCATCACGAAGCGCACATCTCTCTTCTTTGCCAGTACACGTGCTGCCGCCTCCACAAAGTACTCAGGTCCCTTCTGCATCGTCAGTCGACCGAGGAAGGTTATCACTTTATCCTTAACACCTCTCTTATCCGGCATATTGAGGATTGACTCCTCGAGAGGGATCACGGCATTGTGCACTGCGGTCACCTTAGCGGGATCTTGATGATACTTCTCGATCACTGTCCGGCGGGTCAGCTCGCTCACACACATGATATGATCGGCATGATCCATACCATCCTTCTCAATGGCGTAGACAGTAGGATTGACGTTGCCGCGACTGCGGTCAAAGTCTGTCGCGTGTACATGGATCACCAGTGGTACTCCGAGGACCTGCTTAGCGTGAATCCCGGCAGGGTAGGTCACCCAGTCGTGAGCGTGTACGAGATCGTAGTGATCGGCACGTGCGACGACACCTGCGACGATTGAGTAGTTATTGATCTCATCAATAAGGTTGTCCCCATACTTCCCTGAGAATTGGATGCACCCTATATCGTCCGTCAGCATATACCTAAAGTCCGCGTAGATGTGATCCCTCAAGTGATAGTAGATCTCCGGGGTCATCACGCGACCGATCTGCTCCTCGAGATACTCTCTTGAGGGATCCTGATAGACGATCGGCACCTCGCTGGCTCCGATGATACTCATATATGAGCTGTCCTCATCTCCGGATGGTGCAGGCAGCATGAGTGTAATGTTCATATCCTCCTGCGAGGAAAGTCCCTTGGTGATGCCATAGGTAGCAGTCCCGAGACCTCCGGAGATGTGAGGGGGAAACTCCCAGCCAAGCATAAGTGCTTTCATACGATTACTCCTGTCTTGCTAACGGTGCTTATTCCTTACGCTCTGTGTCGAGAGCCTTATCTCCCCGCTCAGACTCCTCCGTCACTGCTGCCTCCTCATCAGCGCCTCCACGACCTTGGTCAGGCGAGGAGGAGTGGTGAGAGGTCATGCTGAGGAAGGAGTCATAGAGGTCTCCCTCCTCATCCCAAATACTCTTGTACTCCACCATTCGATTGACGATGCGGAGTATGGCCGAGACGCTCATCATGAATGAGAGATCACTCCTCCCTCTGTAGGGCGGGGTCCCGTCATAGATCTCCGAGATGGTACCGATGCCATTTAGGCTAAGCTCTTCCTCAAAGGGGATCAACATTCGGTCTACGAAGAAGAGGCCGGTTCGCTTGAAGAGCTTCAGGTACGCACTCAGGTAATAATAAAGGGTCCAAGGCCACGCACCACCCTGTACATATGCATAGTAGCGCTCTCTCTGATTGCCCCCCGCGTAGCCTTTGTAGAGTGGGCTGACTGGTGAGAGTGAGCGCAGTCCCTTAGGGGTCAGCAACTCCTTGGTCACATAGTCGAGGACCGATCGCTGCAGCTTGCGAGACATAGGTGAGTAGGTTAGTCCCACAGCGATGATCTGACTCGGACGGACGCTCCAGTCAAGTGGACGACCATCAGCCACGTAATCAAGTAAGTAGCCATGCTCATTGACAAAGGTCCGGATGAAGCTCTCGCGTACCTGATCGATCAGCTCCGTCACCTCCTCGTCCTCCTGCAGGTCATAAAGGAAGCGATAGAAACAGAGGGCATTATACCAGAGTGCATTATACTCCACGATATAGCCAAGCCGATCCACGACTGCCGCCCCATCAATCATCGTTCCCATCCAGGTGATCGGCCGACGATCCTCTCCCGGATCTGCGTATAGCAGACCATTTCGTCGCATCTCTAGCAGGGGTACACGACCCTCCCTGATGTAGCGGATCGCTTGTCTGAGTGTCGCACCATATCTCTTTTTCGTCTCCTCTTTTCCTGCCCATCTATAGTAGTCCTGGATCGCATTGGCTACCCAGAGGAGGCTGTCCGGCTGCCAGATGTCCTCGATCACCGCGTCCTCCTTTCCCTCTTCGAGATAAGACCAAATCGCAGGCAGAGCCGTGTCCATCACTTTATGATAGAGCTCAGGCTCACCGATACCGAAGCTGCATGCTGTGAGCCCAACCATTTCGTCCCTCAGGCGGACCCCATACCAAGGGTATCCCGCCTTGAGGTAAGACTTCCCCAGTCGAGGCTCGTAGTAAAATTGCCGGGCTGAGCGTCTGAGACAAGTAGCAAAGGTATCGGCTACACCATAGCTCCGGAGTGCCTCCTCAAACGTCTCCTCCAGAGTCTCTGGGTCGATAGCGCAATCAGATGCAGATAGGATGATATCCTCTCCACGGCAGATATTAAGGGAGAAGTAACCGGGGACAGGCAGGTCCTCGACACATGCATTGCCCCGCTCTGCCTCTCTGTCGTAAAAGAAATCTCTATACCATGTCGGCTCCTGGCGCCATACCGCATCATACTTGGAGAGCTGCATATAGAGTCGAGGCATCCCCTTATAGAGGCAAAGGGATACCCCATGATCCTCACTAGTGTAGCTCCAGTCGATTTTGTCATTGATATGTGTCAGCTCCCTTACGGTGCGGAAAGCGAGCATAGGCATAAGCCTCAGAGTTGTTTCAGAGTGCGCCTCCAAGAGGCGATAGCGGATCAGGAGCTGATTGATCTTGGATGAGAAGACGATCTCCTTAGATAGAACTACCCCACCAACGCGATAGATCGTCCGGGGGCACTCCTCGACGGAGAATTCACGGATATACTTATGCCCGTTTGGACTCAGGATCCCGTCATGATACTTATGCACAGCGAGGTGAAACTCTGCCCCGTGCTGGATAACCGTCTCGTCCATAGACGAGAGCAGCACATCGGGATCGGGACCGCTCTCAGACGGCACCACCAGTAGCCCATGGTACTTACGCGTATTGCATCCCACGACTGATGAGCAGTGATAGGCTCCACGACTATTGGCATGAAGAAGCTCAAGGGGTAACGCAGTCCCCAAGTTGGTCATGATGCGACGATCAAACTTCTGATAACTCATATACTCTGCTACTTTCGTGACGTGGTCTGACATCCGGCATATCAGTAAGGTATCTCCTCCTCCCCTAGCATAGCTGTGATTCCTTAGGGTGTGATCGGGTGCCTTGCTCCCTCACATCCCCAAATATACAACAAACAATTTAGATTTTATGCAGAATTGAGGGCGGAATCAGGGGTTACGCATTTGAGCCTTACAGAAGTCATTCAAATGCGTCATCTCTGTCAATAAATTTAATCCATGGAAAAAGTATGTTTGCCAAAGATAATGCTTGTCGAACATAATATGGCCGGCTCGC
>CAMXXM010000091.1 GCA_947253195.1 uncultured Porphyromonas sp. | reverse complement strand
TCCTCACCTACTGCTCCGACTCGCCCATCGGCGACTCCGCCCCCACCACCAGTACCTATATGAATGGTGTGCCGGGCCTTGCCGGTCAGGTGAGCACCTATCCTGTCCTCCACGGTGAGGCGGACCTCCTCCCCTACGACTCGCTGTGGCAGAGACGTCCCCTCGTGCCGCTCTGGCAGGCACTCCGTATGGAGCAGGGACGTAAGACCGGCATCGTGGTGACGTGCGAGTTTCCCCACGCCACCCCCGCCGACTGCACCTCCTCATCATATAAGAGGAACAAGTACTCGTGGATCGTCCCCCAGATGGTGCACAATCAGATCGACGTCCTCTACGGTGGCGGTGCCTCCCTCATGAAGCCGGAGTATCGCAAGTACCTCGAGGAGCGCGGCTGGAGCGTCTTCACGGACCCGGGCAAAGCGGCGCTTGACTATCAGGGCGAGAGAGTCTGGGGACTCTTTGCTCCGATGGACATGCCCTTTGACATTGACCGGGATCCCGCCGTGATGCCCTCGCTGGAGGAGATGACAAAGAGTGCCCTCCGGATCTTGGACACGAATAACGACAAGGGCTTCGTCCTGATGATCGAGGGATCCAAGGTGGACTGGGCAGCTCACGCCAATGACCCTGTCGGCATGGCAACCGAGTTCCTCGGCTTTGATCGCGCGGTCAAGGCTGCGATCGACTTTGCCAAGAAGGATGGCAACACAGTCGTCCTGATGACCGCCGACCACGGCAATAGCGGCATCTCCCTCGGGACCGACAACCTCGGTCACACGTACGCAGAGACACCCGCATCCAAGCTCTTCGGTCCCATCACGGACATCAAGCTCACCGCCTCCGGCCTCGCCGAGTGCCTGATCGACAATCCGGAGGAGGAGATCGAGATGATCTGGGAGGAGGTGACCACTCGCGAGCTCCCCGCAGACCAGTTGCCGATCGTCCGCGCACTCCGCCGGTACGAGGTGGACAGCCGAACTGCTGCCACTCAGCCGGCTGAGGTGAGGAAGAAGGTACAGCTCTCCGACTACCTCTCCGCCGACCTCATCGACCACCTCAAGTCGCTCTACGCCTCCTCGCTCGCAGGTTACATCTGCCGCGCCTACACCGATATGACCTACATCGTCTTCACCACCCACGGGCATACCGGTGAGGAGGTCTTCCTCGGCTGCTACCACCCCGACTTTGAGAAGCGCCTCGTCGGCTTCAATACCAACCTCCAGCTCCACGACTACCTCCGCACGCTGACGGCGATGCCACAGACGATGAAGGAGCTGTCGGATAAGTACTTCGCACCCCATACGGAGGTCTTTGCAGGGTGCAAGATGACCCTCAAGGGCGACCGCGCCGAGGATATGGTGCTGACGGTGAAGAAGGGCGGTCACACCTACGTGATCCCGGCCTTCTCGACCCTATACACCGTGGACGGCAAGCAGAGGGAGCTGCCCATCGCCACTGTCTACAACGACGAGACCAAGACCCTCTATCTCCCCCGCACGCTCTGACGAGAGGAGGATGAGAAATGGGAAAGCGTCCCGGGTGCCACGGCTACCCGGGACGCTTTCCTTGACCCTGAGCCGCCGGCACACCGGGTCTCACACAGCAACGGAGCGGAGAGATGGCAGGGTATTTGCGGTGTTCTTGGTAGATTTGAGTGTAAGAAAGAGACAATATGGAGGAAACTAGCATAGACGATAAGGTTTCGGCAAAACAGTATCTGCAGATGACGATCGGCGGGATGGGCAATCTGAGTGCCAATCCGTCCATCCTCGTGATGCTGCTGATCCCGGAGAGCGAGACGGGCAAGCCGATCCGAGAGGTGACCGAGCAGCTATTCCCGGTACCCCTTCAGCCGCCCTTGGGGCAGCTTTACTTCCCTCGTCTGGTAAGTGCACTGCACCGTGGACCCGAGCCTGAGAGCCTACTCAGGTCGTACCTTGTCTCCTCCGGTACGAGACTGCTCTCCCTCAGGGTCACATCGGAGGGGGATCACCTCACCACGATGGCGACGCTGAGGGATCGGGAGGGTCTGACGAAGAGCTTCTCCGTCCCTATGGTGGATGCGCTGATCCACGCAGTCTTGCAGGGGGTGCCGATCTATGTGGACCGAGACATCCTGCTGAGCATTGGCTCGCAGGTATCCTTCCACTTCATTTCCGACCCGACAGAGATGCCGACGATCCGGACGGAGCGGGAGAAGCCCCCCTACGAGAGGATCACCGACTTTATCCGCTCCGGGAGTAAGCCCGAGGAGATGGACGAGGAGATGAGGAATAATGTGCAGGTGATGCTCCCTCGACAGTGGGAGGAGCTGGGAGAGATCGCCGTAGAGACAGAGAACTATGAGTGGGCCTCCTATCTGCAGGGGCTGGAGAGCACTCATCCATCCGATACGACGACAGACCATGAGTGAGAGGAGCACAAAGATCGTACAGATAGCCTTCAGCGGGCTGGAAATGGGAAGGGTGCCCGGCAGCGAGTCGGACTTGCGTCTGGTGCTTAAGACTGTGGATGAGGGTCCCCGGCGGGAGTATTTACTGCCGATACCCCCCTCGCTTGACTCGGAGTGTACCGGCATCATCCGTCTCTATCTGTCGGGCAAGGACCGGATACGGAGCGCTGACTCCTTTTTCCGTAATATACAGGATGCTGTGGGCTACCACGTCAGCCGCATAGTGATCCGGGGCGACGGGGAGGGAGGGCATCCACGTGCGGAGGTAAAGGCGGTGACTGAGGAGGGCGACATCTCCTTTGACGTGCAGGTGTCCGAGGGGGTACTCCACGCAACGTTCAATAGCCTACCGTTACTGATCGAGGAGCAGCTCCTTAGCCCCTCTCACCGGCAAAATGAGCAGGAGTGGGAGGGGACGATGCGTCGGCTCTCCCCGGAGGCTGAGTATGAGCTCCTCAGTCATCACCTAAGGCAGGGACGGATGCCGGAGGACTATGAGGCTGATCGGCTGGTCGCCTCCTTCGACACGATCAGCGAGGCGCATGCGAGAGACCTGCTGCATCAGGCGATAGAGGCGGAGCAGTATGAGTGGGCCGAGTGGATCAGTAATTACTTAGAGAGAGGAGAATTATGAAAGCGAAGTGTCCTTACTGTAGTCGAGAGATCAATGTCACCTGCCCTGCCTCCACCATAAAGGATGGGGTACGGGAGGTCTGCCCTCTCTGTCGCCACCCTTTCCTTGTCTTCCGCAGCGAGACCCTTCGCCTCATGCAGCAGACTCCGGAGATGCTCTCGATCTCGCTCGAGGAGCCAGGCAGCTGCTACATCGAGGTGGTGGACAGTCAGCTCTCCGATGAGCGAAAGTTCGCCCTTCCCCGTGGCTGTGAGCGCTCCTTTGGGCGCTTCCAGACCGACTCCGACATCGACCTCCAGCTACCGACGCACGATGCCGACCTCGATCGGCGCCACGCCATTTTCTCCCACGACAAGAGGGGAAACTTGACTGTGCGGGATGCCGGGAGCAGCAAGGGGACCTATGTCAATGGGGAGCCGCTGCAGCCGGAAGAGCGACGCCACTTGGAGGATGGGGACGTGATCACGATGGGACATACCTCCGTGATCGTCTCTGTCGGGGAGTGACAGGGCGACGCTCCGCTTGACGGAATTTAGGTACCTTTGTGCCACTCAAAGAGGTGGACAAACTTCCTCTAATACTATAAGCTTCTTCCCTTATGGTCCTTGACCCTACACATCATCAGTACTGTGTGATCCTTGCCGGTGGCACGGGCAGTCGTTTCTGGCCCTACAGCCGGGAGAGTCACCCGAAGCAATTCATCGACTTCCTCGACACCGGCAAGAGCCTCCTCCAGCTATCCTACCATAGATACCTCA
This sequence comes from uncultured Porphyromonas sp., assembly GCA_947253195.1. GTDB lineage: Bacteria > Bacteroidota > Bacteroidia > Bacteroidales > Porphyromonadaceae > Porphyromonas_A. The sequence goes on along the minus strand of CAMXXM010000091.1, from coordinate 2,150 downwards.
AGCACTTCGCCAAGGAGCGCCTTCTCGTGGTGAGCAACGTGGACTACCGCACCCAGCTGAGTGAGCAGTTGCCGGAGCTGCCGGAGGAGTGCCTTCTCCTCGAGCCGACCCACCGCAATACCGCACCGGCGATCGCCTACGCAGTCCGCCACATCTACGCCCTCGACCCCGAGGCGGTGGTGACCGTGGCACCATGTGACCACTTAATCGTCGCCCCGGAGGAGTTTGTCGAGCTGGTGGCCGATGGCTGCCGCCTGGCAGAGAAGGCGGGCGAGATCGTCACCATAGGCATCCGCCCCACCTACCCCGAGACCAATTACGGATACATCCAGGCGGTCAGCTGTGACGAGAAGCAGACTGAGGGTACTGGAGCTCAGCCGTATGAGGTGAAGACCTTTACGGAGAAGCCCAATGCCGAGATGGCACAGGTGCTGATGGACAGCGGGGAATTTTTCTGGAATTCGGGTCTCTTCATCGCCCGTGCTGACACCTTCATCACCGAGCTCAAGACCCACCTCCCGGAGCTTACGGAGAGACTCTATGCCCGCGATGAGGTGTGGGGGACGACCGAGGAGGAGAGCTTCGTAAGTGCGGTCCTACCCTACAGCCCCAATATCTCCTTTGACTACGCTGTGATGGAGAAGGCTGAGCATGTCACGATGCTGCTCTCCGATGCCGGATGGGTCGACCTCGGCACTTGGTCGGCGATCCACTCGATGGCGGACAAGGATGAGCAGGGCAATGCGGTACTGGGGAAGGGGCCAAAGATCTGCAACTCCTGCCGCAATACCCTCGTCGTCTCCGAGGATCCCGATCGACTGATCGCCCTCGAGGGGATGGAGGATGTCGTGGTGATCGACCATAAGGATGTGCTGCTGGTCTGCAAGATCAACGATCTCGACAAGATCAAGCAGCTGCTATTTGATGCGGGGAGCATAGCCCGAAAGTTTGTCGAGTGAGTAAGGCGACAGACAAGAAGAAGAGCCGAGAGGGCAAGTCGGGGATCCACGGGATACCTCTCGAGGATCGTCCCCGAGAGAGGGGCTTGAGGGATGGTGTGCGCGAGCTCTCTGACGCTGAGCTCCTGGCAATACTGATCCGCGGAGGGACCAGTAAGCAGAGCGCGATAGAGCTGGCGAAGTCACTCTTAGCCGAGTACCTCGGTCACCTCGACCTCCTTTACAAAGACTTTATAGACAATATATACCCCTCCATCCATGGCATGGGCGACGTGAAGCTGGTCACCATCGCCGCCGCCATGGAGCTGGGTATGCGCGCGACCAGAGGACTCTGCGACCCCAAGTACGGCGCAGATATGACGCAGGCGAGCAACAGCCTCAAGATCTACGACTACATAGCCGACCGGCTGACCGGTCTCTCGGAGGAGCAGATGTGGCTCCTCTGCTTCAATAGTCAGAATATGGTGATCCACAGCAACCGGATCCTTAGCCGAAGCGAGTTGCTCGGTGACGATGAGGTGCGGATCGAGCGAAAGCAGCGAGCCGAGACCGACAGCCGAGCTGTGGCAGAGGAGGAGACGAGGCTGAGGCTCTCGACGCCTATCCGCCGGGTGATCTCTGCCGGTGGGTATCAGGAGACCTCGGCCGACGTGCGGGTGATCCTCCGAGAGGCACTGCGGCACCGGTCGCTCGGTATCGCCGTGGTCCATAATCACCCGGGAGGGTCGCTCACCCCAAGCACCGACGACGACAGCTTCACTTGGCGACTCTACGAGGCGTGCCGCGTGGTGGGAGTGACGCTGCTCGACCACCTCATCTATACCGACAGAGGCTACTACAGCTACTTCGATCACGACCGGCTGACGGGCAGGTAGCCGGTCTCTCTCGACCTTTGCAATCAGGTTGCGAGAAAGGACTCCTACCTTTGCATCATAAGTAAGCGTATGAGTACCTATTATGAATAAAAAATTAGCACGCATTATCGCTGCCGCCATACTCCTGGCGGTGGCCATTGTCATTGAGCACAATGTGGCTCTGCCTCTCTGGCAGCTGCTCCTCATCTACCTCGTCCCCTACCTCATCGTTGGGTACGACACGCTGTGGGAGGCGGCGGAGGGAATAGCGGAGGGGGAGCTGCTGGACGAGGACTTCCTGATGAGCATCGCCACACTTGGGGCACTGGGGATAGGC
>CAMXXM010000090.1 GCA_947253195.1 uncultured Porphyromonas sp. | reverse complement strand
TTCAGCGGCATTCCCTCCAGAAGCTTGCCTACAATGTCCCCCACAATACCTTCCTTCGCCTGATAAGGATCCTCCGTGAGACAGGCTATCTACCGGTGGATATGGAAGCCCCTGAGGACGTGCCTACACGATCTCAAACGTATCAGGTATGACAATCCTGCGATACTTAAATCCCAAAGCCTCGATCATAGGGCACGGGTATTCTGTTCCGTACTTTTGCCCACTCTGACTTCCTGCAAGACTCACAGCGGGAGCGATGAATTCTGCTTCTAATGGGCTGACAGCCCATGGTTCGCCTGCTTTCAAGGCGTCGTTGTAGACCGTTGGGTGTAGGGACTGCTTAGATCTCTTATCTGCCACAAGACAGACTTTTTGAGCCAGAGGAGATATATTTCCACGCCCGAAATGACTTATAGAGCAGCTTAAGGGTTTCATAGAGTTGCTCTTTCTTTCCCTCCGTCGTGGTAACTTCCCTCTCGTCGTTACTCCTTGTCTCCTCATTTTGAGGATTCTCTACCTCATGGGTAATTTCGATGAGTAGAGCTGTCCCAGGATTATCTTGAGAGGGAGGTTGGGCGGAGAGGAGTAGGTAGTCACACCTCTTCATCGGTACACTATTCTTATCTACCTCATTAAGGGACTAAGCGTGCCTAATCCCCCGGAGGGATGCATCTAGTGCCGCTCGGTCAGGTCTGTAGGACAACCACGGAGGTAGTTTCGGATCTTATTCAGCACATAGTCAGTCGAGAAGAAGCGTGACCCGAGAGCCTTCTCCAATCCTCGTTCCCTTAGGAACTCAATGATCCCCTCTCTCGATTTCCGCTCCCCCTCCTCCAGAGCACGACGCGCCTGTGGATCATCCTTATGCACGATCGAGTGAGGTTCATATCGATAGAGATACTCCGCTCCTGGGGCTGTAGCCACCTTGTCGGCATAGTAGAGGGCTCGTACAGAGAAGTATAGATCCTCTGCAAGCTGCCCAACCGGGAACCTCAGCTCGAGGTTACTTCGGATAAAGTCGGTCCTGAAGAGGTATCGCCACACGCAACATATCTTGGTTACAAAGGTGATCATCAGCCGATCCAGTGGATCAGTGACTACCCTATGTCGTCGGAAGAGATGCGACTTCTCAGGGAACTCCTGATAGATAAATCCTGCTGCTGTCACCTCGGCTCCTGAAAGCTCAGCGTTGTGGACCAGTCTCTCATAGAAGGTGCTATTGACCTCGTCATCCACATCTAAGAAGTGTATATACTTCCCACAAGCCTCCTCCAGCCCGTGATTTCGCGAGTAGGAGACCCCCTGATTAGTACCGTTGGAGACAACTCTCGCGAAGGGGTACTTCTTCACTTCCCTTGTTGATTGATCCTGACTTCCATCATCGATGAGGAGCACCTCGAGCCGGTTGTAGGTCTGTCTCTCAATGGAGGAGAGGCAGCGAGCGATAAATCGCTCCCCATTATAGCAGGGGATGACGATGGTCACCAACGGCTGATCTTTCTCTCTGTCTATATGCATAAAGTTTGTACTTAGCTCATGCGGCACAATCCGCGCTCCCCCACACGTACCACGAACAAATGCTACCCCATAGAAACAGCCAAAACTAACATATTATTATCACGTGGTACAGGGGGACCATTAAAAAGTGACAGTCATATAGAGACACGTCTTAGCCGAAGCATCTAGCAGAAAAATCAGTCGAGGATGCATCCGAAGCATGCCATTTCCTGACGCGTAGGTCAAGAGGGGGGCACAGCCCAGTATCCATCCCTACGCGCGTCTCACAAGGGCCCGTCCGAGATGAGTTTGCTCACAGCGTGTCCTCACCCGGTTCTGTCAGCAGGTCGGAGAGGACGAAGAAGCTGCCGCCGACAAATAGCGTCCGGACAGAGTGCGCCCGGCAGTAGTCGATCGCCGTACGGTACGCCTCCCGCACATCCTCGATCACCAGCACCGGCTCGATGCCGTGCGATCGCGCGTGCTCGGCAAAGTCTGCAGCACTCATCGCGCGCTCCACATGAGCCCGGGTGCAGATGAGGTGCGTCTCCCGCGGCAGCCGCTCCAGCACGTGGTCGACATCCTTGTCGGCCGACATGCCCAGAACCACGGCGAGCCCTCCATCCCCGGCCCACGTCTCGAGCTGAGGGCCGAGGTAAGCCCAGGCGCCGATATTGTGCCCGGCGTCGATGAAGATCCGCGGGTCGCTCTGCCGGATCATCTGCAGGCGACCGCTGAGACCGAAGTCCGCCACCCTGGCGACTCCCTCCCGGACCATCTCCGGGGTGATCTCATACCGATTGCAGATCAGCTTGATCGTCTCGAGGACGGTCCCGAGGTTCTGCAGCTGGTATGCTCCCATGAGTGGCAGATCGATGGTGCCAAAGGTCTTTGTCTCCACTCGGTACCCTATCCCCTCGATCTCCTCGTGCGACAGGATCTCACCCGACCGATCCGCCAGCGTGAGGGGCGCCTGCTCCTCGGCTGCCTTGGCACGCACCACCTCCTGTACAGGCCGGTCAATGCTCCGCCCCAGCACCACCGGGGTATGAGGCTTGATGATCCCCGCCTTCTCATGGGCGATCTCGCCGAGAGTGTTGCCGAGGAACTGCATATGATCCATGCTCACATTCGTGATCACGCTGACGAGCGGGCGGAGGACGTTGGTGCTGTCGAGCCGACCGCCCATACCGACCTCCACCACGGCTATGTCCACCTTCTCATCCACAAAGTAGCGGAAGGCGAGCGCCGTGGTCAGCTCAAAGAACGACGGCTGCAGGTGGTCCCCCAGGTCGCGGAGAAACTGCTCCACAAATCGGGTGATGTACTCCTCCGGGATCATCTCCCCATTGATCCGAATCCGCTCCCGGTAGGTGACGATATGGGGTGAGGTGAAGAGTCCCACCCTCAGCCCGGCAGCACGCAGCACGGAGGCGAGGAGGTAAGAGGTAGAGCCCTTGCCATTGGTTCCCGCCACATGGAGAGCGGTCAGCTCCCGGTCCGGACTGCCACAGGCGGCGAGGATCTCGCGCGTCCGTTCCAGCCCCGGCTTATAGGCCTTTCCGCCCTCGATCTGATAGACCGGTAGTTGCTTAAAGAGAAAGTCCAGTGTCTCCTCGTAAGTCATAGTACTGCTTATTGTTTCTTGGTCGTTGGTTTCTTAGTCTGGGGGCGGCGCTTCGTTGCCGGGTGCTGGCGGTCGTAGAGCTGCCGGAGGTACTGCCCGGTGTAGGACTCCTTGCACTCCATCAGCTCCTCCGGCGTGCCGGCAAAGACGAGGTGCCCCCCCTCAAGACCACCCTCAGGCCCCAGGTCGATGACGTGATCGGCGAGCTTCACCACCTCCAGATTGTGCTCCACGATGACGACGGTGTGCCCCGCCTCCACCAGCCTCCGGAAGGTTCCCATCAGCGTCCGTATGTCGTGTATGTGGAGGCCGGTGGTCGGCTCGTCAAAGATGAAGAGGCTCTTCTCCGTCACCCCGGCGAGGTAGGAGGCGAGCTTGAGTCGCTGACTCTCACCGCCGGAGAGCGTCGACGACGACTGCCCCAGATGGACGTACCCCAGCCCCACATCGCTCAGCACCTGCAGCCCCTGCAGGATGGAGGAGACCTCCTTAGCCTCCTCCGTGAGGGGGGTGAAGAAGTCGATCGCCTCCTCGACGGTCATCTCGAGGAAGTCGTAGATATTCTTGTCGTGGAAGGTAACCTCGAGGATATCGTCCTTGAAGCGCTTGCCGTGGCACTCCTCGCAGAGGAGCCGCATATCAGCCATAAACTGCATCTCCACGGTGACATAGCCCTCGCCCTGACAATTTTCGCACCGACCGCCCTCGCGATTGAAGGAGAAGTCTCCCGGCCCGAAGCCCATCTGCCGAGCCAGTGGCTGCTGCCCCATCAGCGACCGCAGGTCGTCGTAGAGGCCGATGTAGGTGGCGGGGTTGGAGCGCGAGCTGAGGCCCAGCGCATCCTGATCCACATACTCCACCCTGTCGACGGCATTGAGGTCCCCTCTCAGCCCCTTCATCTCCAGCTTGACACCGGAGAGGCCGTAGAGCAGATACTTGCTCATCCCCTCGTAGAGCAGGTCCTTCATCAGCGTACTCTTGCCGGAGCCGCTCACTCCGGTGACCACGGTGATCACCCCGAGGGGGATGGAGACATCGATATTCTTCAGATTGTGCCGATAGGCGCCCTTGATGTCGATGGTGTGGGAGAAGGGGTGCCGCTCCTCCGGCCACGGGATCATCATCCGCCCCGTCAGGTACTCCACCGTCAGGCTCTTGCTCTTACGTGCCGGCAGCTCCGCCGGGCTCCCCTCATAGACGATCTCACCGCCGAGCCGCCCCGCCAGAGGTCCCAGGTCGACGAGGTGGTCCGCAGCGCGGATCATCTCCTCATCATGCTCCACGACCACCACGGTATTGCCGGCATCGGTGAGTCTCCTGACGATGTCGATCAGGAGGTGGCCGTCCCTCGCATGAAGTCCTATCGAGGGTTCATCGAGGACATAGAGCGCACCGATGAGTCCACCACCGAGCGAGGTGGCGAGATTGATCCGCTGGCTCTCGCCCCCCGAGAGGGTTCCCGAGACGCGGTCGAGGGTCAGGTACCCCAGGCCGATGTCGACCAGGAGCCGCACCCTGCGGCGGAGCTCATCGAGCAAGCGCGAGCCAACCTTCACATCCTCCTTCGGCAGCTCGAGAGCGTCCAGCCAGTCTGCCAGCCGGCTCACCGGCATCTCCACCAAGTCACCGATGTCCTTGCCTCCCACCTTGACATAAAACGCCTCCTTCCGCAGCCGTCGCCCCTGACAGTCGGGACAGAGCGACCGACCCCGATAGCGCGCCAGCATAATCCGGAAGTGCATCTTGTGCTGATTTTCTCGCAGGAAGTCAAAGAAGTCATCGATCCCCCAGACCCCTTTGCCGCCATGCCAAAGGAGGTTTTTCTCCTCCCTTGTCAGCTCGTGGTAGGGGGTGTCGAGTGGAAATCCCCCGTCCCCTGCCTGGGTCATAAAGCGCCTCTGCCAGCGAGACATCTTGGGTCCGTGCCAGCACTGGACACACCCCTCACGGACGGAGAGGGACTTGTCGGGCACCACGAGATCCTCATCGATCCCCATCACTATGCTGAAGCCCTCACAGGTGGGGCAGGCACCGATGGAGCTATTGAAGCTGAAGAGCTTGTCCGACGGCTCCTCGAAGACGATCCCATCCGCCTCGAAGCGGTCGCTGAAGGAGCGCGACCCGCCCCTCCAGACGATCCGGCAGTCGCCATGCCCCTCAAAGAACGCAGTCTCCACCGAGTCCCCTACCCGACCACGGACAGCATCGGCATCACCCTCCACCCTCAGGCGGTCAATCACCAGCAGCATCTCACCGAGCTGCCGGGCGGAGGGGAGCTCCTCCTTCCCCTCCACGAGATCATTGATCCTCTGCACCTCGTCCCCGACCAGCACACGCGAGTAGCCATTGGCCCTCAGGATGGCAAGGTGGTCCATCGGCGACCGATCGTCGGGGATGAGGAGCGGGGCGCAGATCATGTAGGGCGTGCCCTCGCCGAGGGACTGGATAAAGTCGACCACGTCCTCTGTCGTCTCACGCTTCACCTCCTCCCCGCTTATGGGGCTGAAGGTGTGCCCCACCCGGGCAAAGAACATCCTCAGGTAGTCGTAGATCTCCGACGAGGTGCCGACGGTGGAGCGGGGGGTCCTATTGGGGATCCGCTGCTCGATCGCGATGGCGGGGGGGATGCCGAGGATATAGTCCACCTCGGGCTTTGCCATCTTGGCGACAAACTGTCGGGCGTAGACGCTCAGGCTCTCGACGTAGCGCCTCTGACCCTCCGCGTAGAGGGTGTCAAAGGCGAGCGAACTCTTTCCCGAGCCACTCAGACCGGTGAATACGGTGTAGTGGTCCCTCGGAATTGAGAGGGAGACATTCTTCAGATTATTGACCCGGACGCCATGCGCCACGATGTACTCCTCGGTGTCGGTGGGGTCTGTCTGAGGGTCTTC
>CAMXXM010000089.1 GCA_947253195.1 uncultured Porphyromonas sp. | reverse complement strand
TCGGAAGATGTGTATAAGAGACAGTCGCATACGACTTCAATCCCGAGCTGATTAACGAGCTCTGGAGCGACAAGGTGGAGCATGTGGTGGACGGCGGCATCGGCAGCCTGCAGGAGTCGGCGATCATCGACTGCACGTCGGAGCCCTACACCATTGTGCGTGAGGGACCCGAGCAGTTGCAGCTTTAGGAGTGCGGGCGATGACCGGATGGCGATAGGAGAGTAAAAATATTTAGTTTCCCCGCTTGCACATAACGAGAAAAATAGTATCTTTGCAGGCGAAAAGAAAGAAGGAGGATGATTCTTTGGGAAAAGCGTCCCTCCTGCGGGTAGCAGATAGACTTGGGGGAGCCACGGACAATAAGCGGCTGTGGCGTAATTGGTAGCCGCGCCAGACTTAGGATCTGGTGGAGAAATCCGTAAGGGTTCGAGTCCCTTCAGCCGCACTCGTTTAGGTAAGATTGATGATTAGTTTTCATAGATTGTAAGTTTTGGTTTTTGACGCTCTAAGCTTTTTTGCTTAGGGCGTATTTTTTGTACCTGTGCGGAGAGAGGGCTTCATCGGTTTCCCTTCTGTCTATTGTGCGTCTTGCAGAGCATCTGACAGTTGTCGGCTGTCATCGTGCCGCCATATACTCTCTGTAGTTAGTCCCAGGTATAGCGCATCTCATAGCTGTCGAAGGGCTCATCCCCCTCATACCCGAATGCCCGAAGTATCTCCGCCACCTCCTGCTGCTCCCGAGGAGAAAGGGGGAGGTCGCCCCGCTTGAGGCGGTAGAATTGCGTCTTCGAGCACCGTCCGATCATATGACCGGTGCAGGCATCGTAGTTCCTCCGGCTCAGCTCACTCATCGCCCGAGCGAAGCCTCTGGCATACCGCTCCGGCGTATCCGGACGGTAGAGGGTACAGGCAGTACCCTCCCGGTAGTCGGGGTGGTGCGCATTGATCAGCGGATAGACCTGCGACGTCCTCAGCACCTCCGGCGCAACCAGCGCATGCAGGCAGTGCTTACGCAGGGTGCAGCTCTCGGAGGTGCAGACAGGGTAGCCTGTGGGAAGTGTTGTGTTGACTATATCTCGTCTCATGGTATTGGTTGTTTTCTAATTCTTGTCTCCTTTTAATCTTCTTACCTCCTTGTCAAAGTCTGAGACATAGTCCAGGTCTTGCTGTTGGCGAAAGACTTCGTACTCTTGCTCAGCCTTTAGCTTAGCCTCAAGGGCGGATATATGTCCGGCATTGTTCAGTAGCGGTCTACCTGCTATAGTTATAAAGCCATCGAGCAGTGTACTCCACTCCTTCATGGTCATGGGGATCTGCTGCTCTGCACGATCCTCGGCTAGGTCTAAGTAAGCAGAGACCAGGCGATTGATGGCAGACATATGCTTCTGATCGAGGTAGTTCTTTGCGACCGTGACGTCAGACTTCATCACTTTGCCGTCCGGAGCGTGGCGCCATGTCGTAAGCCCCATGTGGGGAAGCTTAGCATCTGCCCCATTGTAAATGATTTCAGCAGCCGTCTGCCCGGAGATTGCCCAGTGTAGCTTGTTTTGCACCGTTGCAAAGAATCGCTTCGTCTCAGGAGCCTCTTTGTCGTAGTCTATGGCAAGTGCATAGATATCAGTAATCTTCTGATAAAACCTACGTTCGCTAGCTCTTATCTCTCGGATATCCTCGAGCAACTCCTTAAAGTAGTCATGCCCAAAGCTCTCGCCTTGTTTCAGTCGCTTCTTGTCTAAGACATAGCCCTTGGTGATGAACTCATTGAGCGTCTTCGTAGCCCAGCGTCTAAATTGTGTCGCCTGGTCTGAATTGACACGATAGCCTACCGCGATGATCGCTTCCAGAGGATAGAGAGAGACCTCACGACTTACTGAGCGAGACCCTTATTCGGAATTTCCGAATAGTTCCCTCTTCCGATAGTGCTCCTGAGTCGAAGACACTCCTCAAGTGCTCATTAATAGTACTGACATTTACGTTAAAGAGCTCCGACATACGTTTCTGTGTCAGCCAAAAGGTACCATCCTCATATCGTACCTGCACGCTGACCTCACCAGAGTTACCGGTGTATAATATTAGTTTGCTATCCATCTATTGTCTCCTCGGAGTTAGTTTATTCGTGAGTAGATACAGCATCTTTGATTTCCTCTTTCCTCCTCACTTGGCGGGGACGAATGAAAATGCGGAAGTAAAGCCTGCATCCTTGCACATAAGGAAGGTCATACTTCTCGTGTCCGGCTAAGTGCGGAACGGATGAAGGTATTCGGGGAATGTCGTGGCGAGACGCGGGGTCCCGACCCCCTCAAAGGTACCAAAATCATTGGCTCACGAGGATACTCGAGGGAGTTTCATCCCTCGAGACCGGAGTCCCCGCCCTTGGGACTGGAGTTTCACCCCTACGGGACTGCAGTTCCATCCCTACGGGACTATAGTTTCATCCCTACGGGACTGCAGTTTCATCCCTACGGGACTCGAGTCGCTTCCACAAGAGACTGCCGCATGCCCGTCTCCTGCGGTAAATGTGGTAACTTTGCGTCAAAAGAGCAGAGCGCCATGACAGAGAGACTTATCAAATACCACAGACGCCCCACCACGGCGGTGCACGTCGGCGACCACCTCATCATCGGAGGGGGGTACCCGATCGTGATCCAGTCGATGGCCAATGTGGATACCAACGACATCGAGGCGAGCGTAGCGCAGGCGAAGCGCATCGCCGAGGCGGGAGGAGAATTGGTTCGCTTCACGACACAGGGCGTGAGGGAGGCGAGGGCGATAGGTCAGATACACGACCGGCTCCGGGAGTCCGGCAGCCGGATCCCGCTGGTTGCGGATGTGCACTTCAATCCCAAGGCCGCCTACGAGGCTGCCAAGCATGTGGAGAAGGTGCGGATCAATCCGGGCAACTTCTACGACCCGGCCCGCGTCTTCGAGCGGGTGGAGTACACCGATGCCGAGTATGCGCACGAGCTGGAGGAGCTGCAGAGCAAGTTTGCCGACTTCCTCGACCACTGCCGATCGCACGGCACGGCGATCCGCATCGGGGTCAATCACGGGTCACTCTCCGACCGGATCATGTCTCGCTACGGGGACACGGCGCCGGGGATGGTGGAGAGCTGCATGGAGTTCCTCGAGGTGTGCCGGCGGAAGGGCTTTGATGACGTCGTGATCTCGCTCAAGTCCTCCAATGCCGTGCTGATGACGGAGGCGGTACGCCTGCTGGTGAGCGAGATGGAGAGGAGGGACATGCACTACCCGCTTCACCTCGGCGTGACCGAGGCGGGAGATGCCGAGGACGGTCGCATCAAGAGCGCCGTCGGCATCGGTGCGCTGCTGAGCGAGGGGCTGGGCGACACCATCCGCGTGTCACTGAGCGAGCCCCCGGAGCAGGAGATTAAGCCGGCAAGGATCTTGGTCGAATGTATGGAGCAGTCCGCCGAGGCTGAGCCCATTTCCCTTGACTCTTCTTCTGTCACCCCACACCCCGTGAGACCATCGAGTACGCCCTTGGTCATCGGGGAGGTCGACACCTATGAGAGAGACTGCTGCCCCGACCTGGTACGCTCTGATCCCCGCCTGGTGACGGTCACCGGCAGGGAGGCACTACGAGGGGAGATCCCCGACCTCCCGGAGGGGGGACACCTGATCGTGAGGCTCACGCACCCCGACGCTCCCGCGATGCTGAGAGCACTGGATGAGGTGATGACCACACCATATATAATAGGGATCTCTGCCGAGGGGCAGGCGGACGAGGCGGCGGTAAGGCTCGGCTATGCTGTGGGAGCAGCCCTGCTGCGCGGGCAGGGAGAGGGGCTCTACGTCTCGGGCCCGCACCTGAGCGGCAGAGAGGCGGTTCGGCTCGCCTTTGGACTGCTACAGGCAAGCCGGAGGAGGATCTCAAGGACCGAATTCATCTCCTGCCCCGGCTGTGGGCGGACGCTCTTTGACCTCCAGGAGACGGTCGCAAGGGTAAAGGCGGCCACCTCGCACCTCAAGGGACTCAAGATAGGCGTCATGGGCTGTATCGTCAATGGCCCCGGGGAGATGGCGGACGCCGACTACGGCTACGTGGGCTCGACCCCCGGACGGGTCGACCTCTACCACGGCAAGGAGAGAGTGCGGCGCGGGATCCCGCAGGGCGAGGCGGTAGATCACTTGGTCGACCTCATCAGGGAGTGCGGCGACTGGAAGGAAAAGGAAGCGTGATGGAGGAGGAGCTGGACGAGCGCATGCACGAGGGTCTCTACGAGCGACCCAATAACGGCTTCCCCGCCCGTGGAAGCATCGAGGTGATCGTGGGGTCGATGTTTTCCGGTAAGACGGAGGAGCTGATGCGCCGTCTCCGGAGGGCGGTGATCGCACGCCAGCGGGTACAGGTTTTTAAGCCCCTGATCGACACTCGCTACTCACAGGGGGACGTGGTCAGCCACGATCGCAATACGCTCGAGGCTACCGCCGTGGCGCGCCCGGAGACGATCCTTCTCCTGAGCTCGGATGCTCAGGTGGTGGGGATCGATGAGGGGCAGTTCTTTGACACCACCTTGGTAGACATCTGCCTACAGATGGCCGACAACGGCATCAGGGTGGTTGTCTCAGGACTGGATATGGACTACGAGCGGAAGCCCTTTGGCTGCATGCCGCGACTGATGGCGGTCGCCGACCGGGTGCTCAAGGTGCACGCCATCTGTGTCTCCTGTGGCGCCCCGGCCCTCTACTCCTACCGCCTGGCCGCCGACCGGAAGCAGGTGCTCGTGGGGGCAAAAGCGGAGTACGAGCCCCTCTGTCGTAATTGTTATCTCAAGCGTCTCAATCGCCTATGAATACATCCACAAAGACTGACCAAGAGAGAGCGGACCGGCTCACCCCTGACCCGTCGGGAAAGATCACGCTGGTGCCGATCGGCGGGCTGGGAGAACGGCTTCGTGCCGTGGCCTCCACCATTGCCCTGGCGAGGAAGTACTGCAGACCATTGGAGATCATCTGGTTTGAGACCGAGGACTTCATGGCTCCGTCCAATCGGCTATTCACCCTTGACCCCCAGATGAGGAGGGAGGAGATCACGATCAGGGAGGCGAAGTGGGTCGACTGGATCAGCAACCGCTATCCCGACAAGGGGAATGTCTGGCTCTCGGCGCCCTTCCTGATGGTCTCCTTCGACAGCGTGCTGACGGACGACAAGATCAAGGATCTGCTGGCACATGCACCGGAGCAGCTGGAGCTGATATTCCGCCGGAGACACCACAGGCTATTCATCGAGACAGGGCTGGAGCTGACTCGCTCGCGAGACATGTACAGCCCGCTACTTCCCAATATCGAGGTGATCAACGTGCGCAACTCCCGCCTCTCCTCGTGGCACAACAACATCGTCGGGATCCACATAGACCGCGACTCGTCCGTGTCGATGCAGGACAGCCCGATAGAGCTATTCATCAAGCGGATGTACGAGATCGTGGTCGCTGATCCCGGCACCTCCTTCTTCGTCACCACCACCTCTCACGACGAGCGGGAGCGACTCCAGACGCTCTACAGCTCGAGGATCATCGCCCCCTCCTCCATGTCGGACGGCACGTCAGTAGACGGGCTGATCGAGATCTATGGCGACCTGCTCGCGCTCTCCCAGAGCACCAAGATCCTCACCACGCCGAATAGCGCCTACAGCGCCGTAGCCTCCACCATGGGACACATACGATCAGAGGCGCTGAGCATCTACTCGTCTCCCACGATTATCACCACCTAACATCACACCATGCTCACTCTTAGTCACGTCGGCGTCTCCTTTGGCGCCACCGTACTCTTCTCAGACATCAATCTACAGGTCAATGCCGGGGAGCGGATAGCGCTCGCCGGGCGCAACGGTGCCGGCAAGACCACCCTTCTCAATATCATCGCGGGGCTCAACGCCCCGACGGAGGGGTCTGTCGCCTTGGCCAAGGGGGCAGAGATTGGGTACCTGCCGCAGTACATGATGCTCAATGATGAGCGAACCGTCCGCGAGGAGGCCCGCAAGGCTTTCTCCAAGGAGCTGGAGCTTAAGGCGACAGTTGACCGGCTGACTGAGGAGGTGGCTACCCGCACCGACTACGACACGGAGGAGTATATGGAGCTGATCCAGCAGCTCGCCAACGCGACGGAGCTGCTCTCTAT
>CAMXXM010000088.1 GCA_947253195.1 uncultured Porphyromonas sp. | reverse complement strand
GATGTGTATAAGAGACAGCCGTCCGCTCGTGCCGCTCGATGGTGGTCGCTTTGCCACCTCGGATCTCAATGAGCTCTACCGCCGGGTCATCATCCGCAATAACCGTCTCCGCCGACTCATCGAGACGAGGGCGCCTGAGGTGATCCTCCGCAATGAGGAGCGAATGCTCCAGGAGTCGGTGGACTCACTCTTTGACAACAGCCGTCGCTCCGCTGCAGTCAAGAGCCGCAGCAATCGTCCCCTCAAGTCGCTTACCGACTCCATCAAGGGTAAGCAGGGGCGCTTCCGCCAAAACCTCCTCGGTAAGCGCGTCGACTACTCCGCGCGCTCCGTCATCGTCGTGGGTCCGGAGCTGAAGATGTACGAGTGCGGTCTGCCGAAGAATATGGCTGCCGAGCTCTACAAGCCCTTTATCATCCGCCGCCTCATCGACCGCGGCATCGTCAAGACCGTCAAGAGTGCCAAGCGCATCGTCGATCGTCGCGAGCCGGTCGTCTTTGACATCCTCGAGAATATCATCAAGGGACACCCCATCCTCCTCAACCGTGCCCCTACGCTCCACCGACTCGGTATCCAGGCCTACCAGCCCAAGCTCATCGAGGGTAAGGCAATCCAGCTCCACCCGCTCTCCTGTACGCCCTTCAATGCGGACTTCGACGGAGACCAGATGGCGGTCCACCTCCCCCTCTCCAATGAGGCGATCCTCGAGGCGCAGTTCCTTATGTTTGCCTCACAGAATATCCTCAACCCCGCCAACGGCGCGCCGATCACCGTACCTACGCAGGATATGGTCCTCGGTCTCTACTACATCACCAAGACCCGCACCGGGGCCAAGGGTGAGGGCAAGGTATTCAGTGACTTTGAGGAGGTGCAGGTCGCTTATGACCAAGGCTGCCTCGACATGCACGCCGTCATCAAGGCGCGTGTCGATGACCTCGACGATCAGCGTCAGCCGATCACCCACGTCATCGAGACCTCCTACGGGCGTATGCTCTTCAATCAGATGATGCCCAAGGGCGAGCTCCCCTTCTACAACGGCGTGGTGGGGAAGAAAAACCTCCGCCTCATCATCGGTGAGGTGATCAAGTACTGCGGTATCGCAGAGAGCTCCGCCTTCCTCGATCGCATCAAGAACCTCGGCTACTACATGTCCTACAAGGCGGGGCTCTCCTTCAACCTCTCCGACGTCATCGTACCCAAGGAGAAGGAGGAGATCATCGCCGACGGCTTCAGCCAGGTCGAGGAGATCATGGACAACTTCAATTTCGGTATCATCACCGACAACGAGCGGTACAATCAGATCATCGACGTCTGGACCAACGTCAACAATAAGATCTCCCAGGTGCTCATGCAGCAGCTCAAGGAGGACGAGGACGGCTTCAACTCCATCTACATGATGATGGACTCCGGAGCGCGTGGCTCTGCCAACCAGATCCAGCAGCTCTCCGGCATCCGTGGTCTGATGGCCAAGCCGGTCCGCAGTGGTGAGGGCGCCCAGACGATGGAGAATCCTATCTTGACCAACTTCAAGGAGGGTCTCTCCGTGCTCGACTACTTCATCTCCACCCACGGTGCCCGTAAGGGACTCTCCGATACGGCACTCAAGACTGCCGACGCCGGATACCTTACCCGCCGTCTCGTCGACGTCTCCTCCGACGTCATCATCACGGAGGAGGACTGCGGTACCCTCCGCGGTATCGTCCGTCGTGAGATCAAGGAGGGAAAGAATGTCGTCGCCTCTCTCTACGAGCGCATCCTCGGTCGCTGCTCTGTCCACGACATCATCCACCCGATCACGGGTGAGCTGATCGTCCGTGCCAATGAGGAGATCGATGAGGCTGCCGCCACCAAGATCCAGGAGTCCCCCATCACCGAGGTGGAGATCCGCTCCGTCCTCACCTGCGAGAGCAAGGAGGGTGTCTGCGCCAAGTGCTACGGTCGTGATCTGGCACACAACCGCCCCGTACAGATGGGCGAGGTGGTCGGTGTCGTAGCGGCACAGGCGATCGGTGAGCCGGGTACACAGCTGACCCTCCGTACCTTCCACGCCGGTGGTGTCGCCTCCTCCGATACGGTCGAGCGCTACATCAAGGCTCAGTACGATGGTATCCTTGAGATCGACGAGCTCCGCACCGTGGACTCCAAGGGCGAGGACGGCAAGAGCTACAAGGTGGTCATCGGCCGACAGGCAGAGATGCGCATCGTCGACCCCAATACCCACATGTCGCTCATCAGCAGCAACATCCCCTACGGTGCCCACCTCTTCGTGGAGCCCGGTACGGCAGTCAAGGCTGACGACACCATCTACGAGTCCGACCCCTTCAATGCCGTCATGGTCGCCGAGGCCGACGGTACCCTCCACTTCGAGGGACTCAAGGAGGGCGTCACCTACGAGGTACAGAGCGAGTCCAATGTCGCCACCGGCCGCAGTGAGTGGGTCATCATCGAGAGCAAGGATAAGAATGTCACCCCCGCCTACAGCGTTATTCGCAAGGGTGAGGACAGTGCCACCTCCTTTGACATCCCTGCCGGCGCCCTCCTGACACAGCGAGATGGTGCCAAGCTCAAGGCCGGCGACATCATCGCCAAGATCCCCCGCGCCGTCGTCAAGACCGGTGATATCACCGGAGGTCTTCCCCGTGTCACCGAGCTCTTTGAGGCGCGCAATCCCACCAATCCTGCCGTAGTCTCTGAGATCGATGGTGAGGTGACCCTTGGGCGCATCCGTCGCGGTAATCGTGAGATCATCGTCACCTCCAAGACCGGCGAGGAGCGCAAGTATATGGTGCCGCTCTCTCGGCAGATCCTCGTGCAGGAGAATGACTTCGTCCGTGCCGGCGATCCCATCTCCGACGGGCAGATCTCTCCGCAGGACATCCTCGCCATCCTCGGCCCCAATGCGG
Organism: uncultured Porphyromonas sp.; assembly: GCA_947253195.1. Lineage (GTDB taxonomy): Bacteria > Bacteroidota > Bacteroidia > Bacteroidales > Porphyromonadaceae > Porphyromonas_A. The sequence continues at coordinate 3,432 of CAMXXM010000088.1, read as the reverse complement.
TGCAAAATTACATCGTCAATGGAGTCCAGGACGTCTACCGCAAGCAGGGTGTGGCGATCAATGACAAGCACTTCGAGATCATCGTCCGCCAGATGCTCCGCAAGGTCCTTGTCGAGGATGCCGGAGACACCAACCTCCTCGAGCAGGACATTGTCGACAAGCAGGATATCAAGGACGCCAACGACGCCCTCTGGGGCAAGAAGGTGATCACCGACCCGGGAGACTCCGAGGAGTACAGCGAGGGTCAGATCATCACACTGCGCCGCCTGCGTGACGCCAACAGCCAGCTCCGTCGCAAGGACCTCCGCACGATCGAGGTGCGTGATGCCATGCCGGCAGTTAGCAGCCAGATGCTCCAGGGTATCACCAAGGCTGCCCTGCAGACCAAGAGCTTCATGTCCGCCGCCTCCTTCCAGGAGACGCCCAAGGTGCTCAACAACTCTGCCATCGAGGGCAAGACCGATGCGCTCGACTCCATCAAGGAGAACGTCATCGTCGGTCACCTCATCCCCGCTGGTACCGGCTTGGCAGCGCGCAAGGGCTTCGTCGTAGCCAATAAGGCAGATCTCGAGGCCAAGCGTCTCCTTGAGACCGCAAAGGCTACCGCCCCCGCCCCGCTGGACGAGGCACCCTTAGAGGATATTATGCCTGAGGACTGACGTCCTGTCAGCCTCATTTGAGTTAAGTAAGGTCGGCTCCCGACAGGATGTTATTCCTGTCGGGAGCCGACCTTTTTTTGCTCTCTATCACCTCCCACCGACCTGATTGGAGAGAGAAAGCCCGGGTCTGTGGATCGCATGGACATCGTGTGGCGATGGTCGGCGCGGAGGGCAGACTGACGCGAGGGCGATGGGGGGACGAAACGGGAAAAATAAGGAAGAACCCCTGAGGCTGTACCCCACCTAACATCGGTGGGGGGGTCTCAGGAGTTCTTCTTTTGATATGACAAAGGTAGAGACAATACGCGTTAAATCCAAGTCTATGGCAGGGGTGACACTCAAGTGCATCACCCCTACCCAAGCAGCCCACTCCTCAGGGAAATCACTAATATCGGTATTAGTGATCTCTAATATCGGTAAAAGAATTGCCCCTGCAGGAGAGGGGGAAATCAAGGCTCTGTCGGACGAGTCGCACGGGCCGGGTGAGTTACATCTCATGCCGGTATAGCGCGCCATCCGACTTATCCGACTTGTCTGATATGATAGAGCGAGCGGAGGATAATTGGATATTTTTTTCTAAAATAAATAGGTACCTTTGCGTGTCATTGGTACATAAAGACAGAAATCCCAAAAAAATATAGAGTAGCGATAGTATATGGCTCAAGAGATCAGTATCAAGAAGGGTCTCGACATACGACTGGCAGGCGACGCATCTGAGGAGGTGATCCCCTCCTCTGCCGGCTCGTCCTATGGCGTTAGTCCGATATCCTTCCCGGGGCTACAGCCCCGCCTGTCTGTGCAGGTAGGCGATCGTGTAATGGCCGGCAGTCCTATCCTCTACCACAAGCCCTGCCCGGAGATGGTCCTCGTCTCCCCCGTCAGTGGCGAGGTGGTGCAGGTGGTGCGCGGTGCGAAACGCAAGATCCTCTACGTCGAGATCAAGGCAGACGCCGACGTAACGTATAAGGACTTCGATGTGACGGACGTCACCTCACGGAGCCGTGAGGAGATCCTCTCGCTCCTGATGCAGAGTGGTATGCTCGCACTCCTCCGTAAGCGCCCCTACGATATGGTGTCGGACCCGACGGAGAGACCGCGGGACATCTATGTCACCGCCAACTTCACCGCCCCGCTCCTGCCCGATACGATGGCGCTCCTCGGAGAGGATAAGAAGTATCTCCAGATCGCTGCCGATGTGCTGGGTAAGCTCACCGAGGGCGATGTCTATATGGGCTATGCGCCCGGTGAAGCTCTGGGGCTGAAGGGCGTCCGCGAGTATGAGGTGAAGGGTCCCCACCCTGCCGGCAACGTAGGCGTGCTGATCAATCACACCCGCCCGATCAATCAGGGCGAGGTCGTCTGGACCCTTTCCGTGACGGAGATGGCACTGCTGGGACGCTTCCTCACCACCGGTCACGTAGACCTGACGAAGCGTGTCGCCTGTGCCGGTACCGGCATGGAGAAGAGAGGAATCACCGTCGTCCGTGCCGGTGCGCGGATCGAGGAGATCGTCTCTGATAAGGTCGCCCACACGCCTGAGCACCTCCGCCTCATCGACGGGGATGTACTCACCGGACTGCAGGTGACCGAGAGCCACCTCTTCCTCTCCACTCAGACCAATATCATCACCGCGATCCCCGAGGGGGATGGGACGGTGGAGCTCTTCGGCTGGATGGCACCGGGACTGGACAAGTACTCCGTCTCGCGGACCTTCCCCGCCTGGCTCACCGGGAAGCGGAAGTATGCCATCGATGCGCGACTCCATGGCTCGGAGCGCCCGCTGATGTTTAGCAACGAGTACGACAAGGTCTTCCCGATGGACATCTTCCCCGAGCAGCTGATCCGCGCGATCATCACCTTTGACATCGAGCGGATGGAGCAGCTGGGTATCTACGAGGTGGTGCCTGAGGACTTCGCCCTGTGCGAATTTGTCGACACCTCCAAGCTGCCCCTGCAGGCTATCGTGCGCGATGGTCTGGATCAGCTCTATAAGGAGATGAATTGATCGATGGACCGGCGTGAGTGCTCACGCCACACAATCCCATAGTAGAGACATACATGAATTCTTTTAAGAAAAAGTTCGACAACTTAGCACCGAAGTTTGAGAAGGGTAAGCCGATGCACTGGGCGAGGTCGCTCTATGAGGGCTTTGGCACCTTCCTCTTCGTGCCCACGGAGACAAGTCGTCGAGGTGTCCACATCCACGACAGCATCGACATGAAGCGTGCGATGATCACCGTGGTACTGGCGCTGATCCCGTGCGCCCTCTTCGGCATGTACAACCTCGGCTACCAGCACTTCCTTGTGACAGGTCAGCTGGCCGAGTATGGCTTCTGGAGCTGCCTATGGTACGGTCTCCTCGCCTTCCTGCCCCGCTTCCTCGTCTCCTACATCGTAGGACTGGGGATCGAATTTGCAGAGGCACAGATCCGCGACGAGGAGATCTCGGAGGGCTACCTCGTCACCGGATTTCTCATCCCGCTGATCGTGCCATGGAGTGTGCCACTCTGGATGCTCGCTATCGCCGTCGCCTTCTCCGTCATCTTCGCAAAGGCGGTCTTCGGTGGCAGCGGATACAATATCTTCAACGTCGCCCTCGTCACCCGCGCCTTCCTCTTCTTCTCCTACCCGAGTAAGATGTCCGGAGACGTCTGGGTACCGACCGGTCGCGTGCTCGGCTTTGGTGGCAGCGACCAAGTGGTGGACGGCTTTACCGGCGCCACCCCACTCGGTCAGGTAGCCACCTGGACGGAGGAGACCGCCTGCACGCTCG
>CAMXXM010000087.1 GCA_947253195.1 uncultured Porphyromonas sp. | reverse complement strand
CCACCTCGCGCTGGGCTCAGGCACTCCGCGAGATGTCCAATCGTATGGAGGAGCTGCCCGGACCGGACGCTTTCCCGATGGACCTCTCCGCCACTATTTCGGCTTTCTATGCACGTGCCGGCTATGTCCACCTGAAGAATGGAAAGACCGGGTCTATCACCTTCATCGGTACTGTTTCTCCTGCCGGCGGTAACCTCAAGGAGCCGGTGACCGAGAATACCCAGAAGGTGGCACGCTGCTTCTACGCCCTCCAGCAGGATCGTGCAGATAAGAAGCGCTATCCGGCAGTCAATCCTATCGACTCATACTCGAAGTATCTGGAGTACCCGGAGTTTCAGAAGTATGTTGCTGAGGCTGCTTCGCCCGACTGGCTGGAGATGGTCGGTCAAGTCAAGCACCGCATGCGTCAGGGACAGGAGATCGCCGAGCAGATCAATATCCTCGGTGATGATGGTGTCCCGGTAGACTACCATGTCACATTCTGGAAGTCTGAGCTGATCGATTTTGTCATCCTCCAGCAGGATGCCTTTGATGCCATCGATGCTATGTGCCCTCTGGAGCGTCAGCAGGAGATGCTCTCTCTTGTGATCGACATCTGTGAGAGCGACCTTACGTTTGAGGACTTCAACGAAGTCGCTGTCTTCTTCAAGGAGCTGATCAACGAGCTGAGGCAGATGAATTACTCCGAATTCCGTAGCGAGGACTACAATAAGTATCGTGAGCGGGCTAAGAAGATGGTCGAGACACGCCTTGCGGACAAGTCTCACGTAGTAGAGGAAACGGCTAACGCCTAAGGGTAGACTGATTATGACTAAGAAAGCATTCCAAAAGATATACACCCACATCTCCGACATCACCAAGGCAACCTGCTCTCTGCGTGCTACCGGTGTGGGTAATGATGAGCTTGCTCTCATCGATGGTCGTGTGGCTCAGGTCGTCCGATTGGAGGATGATGTAGTGACACTGCAGGTCTTCTCCGGTACGGAGGGCATCCCGACCAATGCCGAGGTGACCTTCCTCGGCAAGGCTCCTGCCCTAAAGGTGGGCGACTCTCTCACCGGACGCTTCATGAATGCCTACGGAGATCCTATTGATGATGGTCCGATCATCGAGGGCAAGGATGTGGAGATCGGAGGTCCGTCAGTCAATCCTGTCCGTCGTGAGCAGCCCTCAGAGCTGATTACAACTGGTATCTCCGGCATCGACCTCAATAATACCCTCGTCACGGGACAGAAGATCCCCTTCTTCGCTGACCCGGATCAGCCCTACAATGAGGTGATGGCAACCGTGGCGATGCGCGCTGAGTCCGATAAGATCATCCTTGGCGGTATGGGACTGACGAATGACGACTACCTCTACTTCCGCAATACCTTTGCCGAGGCTGGAGCACTCGATCGTATCGTCTCCTTCATCAATACCACTGAGGACTCGTCTATCGAGCGAGTGCTGATCCCTCATATGGCTCTTACAGTAGCAGAGTACTTCGCAGTGGAGAAAAATGAGAAGGTGCTTGTCCTCCTGACGGATATGACCAACTACGCTGATGCGCTGGCGATCGTCTCCAATAAGATGGATCAGATCCCCTCTAAGGACTCTATGCCCGGCTCCCTCTACTCTGACCTGGCAAAGGTCTATGAGAAGGCAGCCCAATTCCCATCCGGTGGTTCCATCACCATCATCGCCGTGACGACGCTGTCGGGTGGAGATATCACCCACGCGGTGCCGGATAACACCGGATACATCACCGAGGGACAGCTCTATCTCCGTACCGATAGCACTATCGGCAAGGTCATCGTCGATCCCTTCCGCTCCCTGTCACGACTGAAGCAGCAGGTGATCGGGAAGAAGACCCGTGAGGATCACCCTCAGGTGATGAATGCCGGTGTTCGTCTCTTCGCTGATGCCTCCAATGCTCAGACCAAGCTGGAGAACGGATTTGACCTCACTGACTACGACGAGCGTACGCTCGACTTCGCCAAGGAGTACGCCAATGACCTCCTCGCCATTGACGTCAATATCAATACCACAGAGATGCTCGATACGGCATGGCGGCTCTTCGCTCGGCACTTCACCCCTGCTGAGGTGGCGATCAAGCAATCTCTTGTCGATAAGTACTGGCCACAGGATGTGGAGATGGTCGGTCACTCTCAGGAGGAGGCGTAATCCCGGTGAGTACGGCTGAGGTATGGCTGTAAAATTTCAATACAACAAAACCTCTCTCCAGAGGCAGAAGAAGGATCTCCAGCTCCGAGAGCGAATCCTCCCTACGATCAAGAGTAAGGAGAGTGCGCTTCGTCTCGAGGTGCGGCGGGTCAAGAAGGAGGTCGAGGATCTCGAAGCTCAGGTAGAGCAGAGCATCGAGAATTTCGACACCATGACTGCCCTCTGGAGTGAGTTTGATCCCTCTCTTGTCCGAGTGGAGGATGTCCATCTCGAGACACGCAAGGTGGCCGGCATCCCGGTACCAGTGCTGGGTGAGGTAGACTTTGAGGTTCGCCCTTTTAGTCTCCTTAATACCCCCTCCTGGTATATGGAGGGCACGCAGCTGATCAAGGATCTCGCCACCGTTGGCATCCAAGCAGAGGTTGGACGCCTGGAGCTGGACATCCTGCAGCATGCCAGACGTAAGACGACGCAGAAGGTCAACCTCTTCGAGAAAGTTCAGATCCCCGGTCTCAAGGAGGCGATCCTGAAGATCAAGCGCTACCTCGAGGACGAAGAGTCGCTCTCCAAGGCGTCTCAAAAGATTATGCGCGCTCACCTCGATGAGGAGAAGGAGAAGCGCCGCAACGCCATGGAGGCAGAATCAGAAATGGAAGCAATAGTATGATAGAGACGATGAATAAGTACTCGTTCCTGGTTTTCGAGCCGGAGTACGAGGCGTTCCTACAGAAATTGCGCTCCTTAGGCGTGATCCATGTCCGACAGAATAAGGATCCAAACGAGCTTGACCGCATAAGAGAGGTTAAGGCTCGGCAGGGCGAGTTGGCCGATCTGCGTAAGAGCCTCGGCTTTCTTATGGACCAGCACCCTCTTCAGAAGGAGCAGACTCCCGAGGATATCCGTCACATAGACTTCCCTGAGGAGACTCTGACGGACTATGACACTTACGTTAGCCAGATCAGTGACCTTGACGCCCGTATCAGGGAAAAGTCGAGGATCCTCTCTGACCTAAAGTCCCAGGAGCACGAGCTCTCATACTGGGGCGACTTTGACCCGACTCTGATCTCGAAGCTGAGAGCTAAGGGGGTCAATATGACTTTCTGGACCGTCCTCTCTCAGAGGTACAATAAGGAGTGGGAGGAGCTCTACCACGCGCAGATCATTCAGACTGCCGGTCGCTCCACCTACTTTGTCACCATCACCTCTGAGGACGAGCCTGAGCTTGAGTATGCCGATCGGGTTCGTCTTCCCGACCGATCCATTAGCTCTCTGAGGGTAGAGAGACAGAGTCTGGAGGAGGATCTAAGGCTCCTGACGGACTCCAAGCTCTACCTCGCGCACCACGATCAGATACTCGATCAGCAAGAGGCCCACCTCGCCGATACCTACCAGATGGACAATGCCTACTATCAGGCTGATCGCCTCTATGACGATCGACTGATGGTGCTGGAGGGCTATGTCCCCGCCAAGCAGGATGCCGCCATGCAGGCAGCACTCTCAGAGGAGGGGATTGCCTACGTCCAGGAGGATATTGTCTATGGGGAGGACGTGCCCATCAAGCTCTCCAACAGTCGCTTTGGCAAGGCCTTTGAGCCTCTGGTAAAGATGTTCTCCCTCCCTAATTACTGGGAGTTTGACCCAACGCCATTCATCGCGCCCTTCTTCATGCTCTTCTTCGGTATGTGCTCGGGAGATGCAGGATACGGGTTGGTAGTGCTGATATTGGCAACGATCTTTAAGCGCAAGGTGGGTGAGAGTGCCAAGATGTACTTAGAGCTCTTCCAGTGGCTCGGTGGAGCCGGTGTGGTGATGGGATTCCTTGCCGGCACCTTCTTCGGCATCTCACTCGTCGAGGTTCCCTTCCTCAGCTCGATCAAGGACTTCTTCCTCTCGTCGGATAACCTGATGGTGATCTCTCTGGCGCTGGGACTCGTCCAGATCCTATTTGCGAAGTATGTGGCTGCCTTCAAGGTTAGGCACCAGAGTGGCACCCGTGCTTCGCTTGCCGGCTTCGCTTGGCCGACATTGGTGATCTTCATCGGACTTGTGGTCGGGTTACCTGCCCTCAACATCCGGCTGCCACAGTGGCTTGAGTACACCCTCTGGGGTGTCGTTGGGCTCTGCGCATTCGCAGTCTTCTTCCTCAACTCTCCCGGTAAGAACGTCTTTGTCAATCTTGGCAAAGGGCTGTGGGACACCTACAATACTGCCTCGGGGCTTCTGGGAGATACCCTCTCCTATATCCGCCTCTTCGCCATCGGTCTGACGGGCGGTATCCTCGGTGGGGTCTTCAATACCCTCACAGAGACCGTCACCTCCTCCATGCCCATCTGGGCAGCGATACCGGTAGGACTGCTGATCCTTGCATTTGGTCACGGACTCAATTTCTGCCTCACGATGATCAGCTCGCTCGTCCACCCGGTTCGTCTCACCTACGTGGAGTACTTCAATAACTCCGAGTACGAGGGTGGGGGGACACCTTACGCACCTATAGAGGAGAAGGTCTCCAAGTGATATATTATTCTTGACAAAACAATAACAAACTCAATAAGTAAATCAATTTATGTCTACTACACTTCTAATGGCCTACCTGGGTATCGCACTAATGGTCGGTCTCGCCGGTATCGGTAGTTGCTATGGTCTCTCCTTCTGCGGTATCACCGCTGTCGGGGCTATGCGCAAGGATCCCTCCAAGATGGGTCAGTACATAGGTCTCTCAGCGCTTCCCTCCTCCCAGGGTCTCTATGGATTTGTGGGCTGGTACTTCGCCAGTCAGCATATCGCAGCAGATATGTCTGTACTCTCAGCCACAGCCATCCTCCTCTGTGGTCTGCTCCTCGGATCGGTAGGTCTCCTCTCTGCAATCAAGCAGGGTAAGGTCCTTGCTCACGGTATCGCTGCCACCGCTGATGGTCACAATGTATTTGCCATCTCTATGGTCGAGGCGGTCTTCCCCGAGCTCTACGCGATCCTCGCGCTCCTCGTTACCCTCCTGACGATGTTCTCTCTCTGATACGTAGAGACTAATCAATCCTCATCAAGGGATGTGTCTTGTAGCGGGACACATCCCTTTTTGTTATGATGGGCATATCATACGTCTGTGGTGAAAGTTCTACACGGGGCGTAGCTGCCAACGAACCCCATAGCGACTTGCAAGTCTCAGGGAGTGACCCTTGGGGGAGAAGAAGCAATAGCGAATTCGTGGACTGACGAGCAGAAACCTAATTATAGCTGTCCGATAAAAGTGGAAATGGGTGTTTTGAGGGGTCTCTTTCGCTGAATTGGTGCGGAAGTGATCCCCGATATCGATTTCCAAGCCCCCTAGTCAAAAAGTGAGGGTCATGGACTTTCCATCTCCGTTGCCAAGGTTCGTTCCCAGTCTTTATTGGGGTGATTGAAGAGACTATAGAAGTCGTAAGCTCATCAAAGTAATCCTCAGCACCGTCGCCGGTCTGGAGAAGCTCCGGCTGCGAGTCAGCCATCTTTTGTGGATCATGATGAGCAGATTGGCGATGAGGGGGGTAACCCAGATCTGGATCTTGATGGCGTTGGCGCTCTCACCGTAAAGAGACCTTTGAAAAATTAATTTTTCAAAGGTCTCTAATTCCTAATGCATCACCCCTGTTTTCAGACTTCAAGTCGGGAGGTGTCGTAATAATTGTGTACTTTCGCAATTGTGAAGTACGAAGCACAAATACCTTTTTAATCATAACACGTACACATGTCAAAATTCTTATCCCTTATGACCCTTGCGGCGACCGGAGCACTTATGCTCTGCTCTCCGGTGAGCGCAACGACGGCAAGTGAGACCGCCGGCGAGGGTAAAGTCTTCACCGCTGAGGCGATGCACAAGCTCTATCGCATCGGGGGCATCCAGCTCTCTCCGGACGGGAAGCACTTCATCTACACCCGCTCCATGGCTCAGCTCGAGCAGAATAACTTCTACTCGGAGATTATGGTCGGCGAGACCGCCAAGCCCGGTAGCGGACGGGCGATCCTCGGCAAGAATGCCGGTCACTCTCCGATTTTCCTCGATGATCAGACGATTGCTTTTGTCTCCACAAAGGGCGATAAAGCTCAGATTGCTCTCTGCAACTTAGACGGCAGTAACCTCCGCGTGGTGTCGGACTATGACTTCGATGTGATCGACTTCCTTTACTCTCCCGATCGGAAGAAGGTGGTTGTCATCCGCGAGGTGATGCTTCCGGAGATCTCCAAGGAGGAGAACCCTGATCTCGGAAAGCAGACCGGGCATATCTATGATGACCTGATGTACAAGCACTGGGATGAGTGGAATCTGTCTCTTATACA
>CAMXXM010000086.1 GCA_947253195.1 uncultured Porphyromonas sp. | reverse complement strand
GCTTACGAGAACGCTGAAAATTGATTTCGACATGAATAAAGGTAAAGTATTCCTCAACGGATTCATCACAGAGAACCCCATTCTCGTCTCTCTCCTCGGCATGTGTGCCACCCTCGGCACCTCCTCGAGTGCTGAGACCGGTATGGGTATGGGACTGGCGACCACCTTTGTGCTCGTCTGCTCCAACGTCGTCATCTCGCTCCTCAAGAGTGTCATCCCCGATGGCGTGCGTATCCCGGCATTCATCGTCGTGATCGCAGCCTTCACCACGATCGTCCAGATGGTGGTGCAGGCCTATGCCCCAGCCCTCTACGATGCCCTCGGCATCTTCCTTCCCCTGATCGTCGTCAATTGTATCGTCCTCGGTCGTGCGGAGTCCTTCGCCTCCAAGAATGGCGTAGCCGACTCACTCGTTGACGGTCTGGGCTCCGGACTGGGCTTCACCTTCGTCCTGACGCTTCTCGGATGCTTCCGTGAGATCCTCGGGTCGGGCAAGCTCTTCGGTATGGAGCTCTTCTCCGCCGACTACGGCACGCTCGTTTTCGTCCTTGCGCCCGGAGGATTTATTGTCCTTGGGTATATGATCGCTGCCAATAACATCATCATGGAGAGGCGCAAGAAGAGTGCCGAGCGCCGCGAGCGTGAGGCTGCTGAGCGTGAGCTCCTCAAGGATCAGCCTCTCGAAACGCCTATGGCTGCCAAGGAGGGCGTGTAAGTCTCATCATCGAGTAAGTCATATAGAGTAAGATATGGAGTATTTAGTCATACTTATCGGCGCAATATTTGTCAATAATATTGTCTTTGCCCAGTTCCTCGGTATCTGCCCTTTCCTCGGCGTGTCGAAGAAGCTCGATACTGCCCTCGGTATGGGTGCTGCCGTCACCTTTGTGATGGTCCTCGCCGTGCTGGTCACCTTCGGTCTCCAGAAGGGTATCCTCGACCCGAATAACCTCGGCTACCTGCAGAATGTCGTCTTCATCCTCGTCATTGCCGCGCTTGTGCAGATGCTTGAGTCAGTACTCAAGAAGGTCTCCCCGGCACTCTTCCAGGCGCTCGGGATCTATCTCCCACTGATCACCACCAATTGCGTCATCCTCGGTGTCGCCATCCTCGTGATCCAAAAGGACTACAACCTCTCTCAGGCGATGATGTACGCCTTCTCGACCGGTATCGGCTACACGATCGCGATCTCGCTCTTTGCGACGATCCGCGAGCAGCTCGCCAAGACCGCGCTCCCCAAGGCGATGCAGGGTATCCCGGCAGCGCTTCTCGTTGCCGGTATGCTGTCGCTCGCCTTCATGGGCTTCACCGGAGTGGTATAAGGACAAGGTCATAGACCTTCTTCTTCATAAAAAGTGCCGGAGCTTTCTCTCTGATCGAGAGCGAGCCCCGGCACTTTTTTGGGGAGAAAAGTTTTCATGGCGAGTTAAAAGTAGAGCTTAATTTAGCGAAAGATGGATTTTCTCACCTCTGAGAAATTTTCCCAAGGTGACGTGAACCTTTCTACCGAAATAATGGCTACCTTTGTGGTGAACAGCGCAGATATACAAAGCAAATGAGTAAAGAGACAATACTGGTAACGGGCGGTACGGGATTCATCGGATCCCACACCGCCGTGGAGCTCCAGGAAGCTGGGTATGAGGTGGTCATCGTCGACAACCTCTCCAACTCTGACGAGTCGGTCCTTGACGGGATCGAGCGGATCACCGGACGGAGACCGAAGTTCTACAAGTCCGACTGCAACGACCTCGAGGCGATGAGACAAGTCTATGAGGAGAATCCGAATATCGCCGGCGTGATCCACTTCGCTGCCAGCAAGGCGGTGGGTGAGTCGGTAGAGAAACCGCTGCTCTACTACCGCAACAACATCGTCTCGCTCATCAATCAGCTGACACTCATGACGGAGTACGGGACGAGAGGGATCGTCTTCTCCTCCTCCTGCACCGTCTATGGTCAGCCGGAGAAGCTCCCCGTGAACGAGTCTGCACCATTTATGCCCGCCACCTCGCCCTACGGCAATACGAAGCAGATCAATGAGGAGATCCTCCGTGACACGATCCACTCCGGTGTACCCTTCAAGGCAATAAGCCTGAGGTACTTCAATCCCATCGGTGCCCATCCCTCAGCCCACATCGGTGAGGAGCCCCGGGGTGTCCCCGCCAACCTCATCCCCTACATCACCCAGGCGGCTGCCGGCATCCGCAAGGAGCTGACCGTCTTCGGAGACGACTACCCCACCCCCGATGGCACCTGCATCCGCGACTACATCCACGTCGTGGATCTCGCCAAGGCGCACGTCGCTGCGATCGACAGGATGCTCCACAAGGACGGAGAGAGCTACGAGTACTACAATATCGGCACCGGTAAGGGGGAGAGCGTGCTGGAGCTGATCACCGCCTTTGAGCGAGCAACGGGCGTCAAGGTTCCCTACAAGATCGGACCGCGTCGCGAGGGAGACATCGTCGCCGTATGGGCCGATCCCAAGAAGGCAAATGACTACCTCGGCTGGCGGGCTGAGTCCACGATAGAGGACTCTCTCCGGAGTGCTTGGAAGTGGCAGGAGCAGATCCTCAAGAGGGAGCAGAAGTAACAGCAAACTATCTAATCGAAATAATACCACCCCTAACAGTACAATGGACAAGAACGAATTTGGGATCTTCTCCGGACAGAAGAGCATGAACCTCGCTGAGCAGATCTGCTCCAGCCTGAAGTGCGACCTCGGAAAATTCAAGTACGAGCGCTTCGCCGACGGAGAGTTCTCCGGAAGCTTTGAGGAGTCAATCCGTGGCAAGGACACCTACATCGTGCAGTCGACCTTTGCCCCGGCCGACAATCTGATGGAGCTGCTCCTTATGGTCGATGCTGCCAAGCGCGCCAGTGCTCACTACATCGCTGCCGTGATCCCCTACTTCGGCTGGGCTCGACAAGACCGCAAGGATAAGCCGCGCGTCTCCATCGGTGCCAAGTTGGTCGCTGACCTCCTGCAGGCTGCAGGCATCTCGCGCCTGATCACCATGGATCTCCATGCGGACCAGATCCAGGGATTCTTCAACGTCCCCGTAGACCACCTCTACGCCTCCAATATCTTCCTCGACTATATCCGGAAGAATATTGATCTCAAAAACCTCGTCATCGCCACTCCCGACGTCGGTGGTACGAAGCGCGCCAATACCTATGCTCACGCCCTCGGTGTGCCGATGGTCATCTGCAACAAGCTGCGCCTCAAGGCCAACGTTGTCGCCGAGATGCGCATCATCGGTGACGTGGAGGATAAGGATGTACTCCTCGTGGACGATATCGTCGATACCGCCGGCACCATCACCAAGGCTGCCAACCTGATGATGGACCACGGAGCTCGCTCGGTACGCGCCATGTGCTCACACGCCGTGATGAGTGATCCGGCTACAGAGCGTGTGGAGCAGAGCGCTCTCAAGGAGCTGGTGGTGACTGACTCTATCCCCTACACCAAGAAGTGCGATAAGGTGAAGGTACTCTCCATCGCGCCGATGTTTGCCGAGGCTATCCGCCGCGTCGAGACCCACGAGTCGATCAGCAGCCTCTATGGTCTCTGATCAGCGGTGACTGACCTTTCTATAAGCAAAGGCACTGAGCTCACCCCGGAGTCGATCACTCCGGCTGAGCTCAGTGCCTTCCGTATAGGGCTGCTGCGCTGGTACGACAAGCACGGCAGGGAGCTCCCGTGGCGTGGCACGAGGGATCCCTACCGGATATGGGTGTCAGAGATCATCCTCCAGCAGACGCAGACGATGCAGGGGTGGGACTACTACCTTAGGTTTATCGACCGACTGCCGGATGTGAAGAGTCTCGCTGAGGCACCCGAGGACGAGCTGATGCTCCTCTGGCAGGGGCTGGGCTACTACTCAAGAGCACACAATATGCAGCACGCTGCCCGACAGATCATGGAGGAGTATGGTGGCGTTTTCCCCTGCGAGGAGCGGGAGGTGGCAGCACTCAAGGGCGTAGGTCCCTACACCACCGCAGCGATCATGAGCATCGCCTATGACTACCCTCTGGCTGTCGTGGACGGCAATGTCTACCGCGTCCTGAGCCGCTACTTAGCGACCGACAGGCCTATAGACACCACCCCAGGTCAACGATACTACCGCGAGATGGCAGGGCTGTTTCTCGAGAGAGAGCAGCCCGGGCGGTACAATCAGGCTATGATGGATCTCGGAGCGACCATCTGCACACCGAAGAACCCCCTCTGCGCCACCTGCCCCCTCGGAGGCGCCTGCCGGTCGAGAGGAACGGAGCTGGTCGACCTCCTTCCCATCAAGGCACACAAGACCATGGTGAGGGAGCGGTGGATAGAGTACTTCCTACTCCTCCACCGGGGACAGATAGCGATCCGCCGGCGAGACAGCCGGCGCGGGATCTGGAAGGGTCTCTACGAGCTGCCCGGAGTGGTCACGGAGAGAGAGCCGACCGCCCTGCCCACTCCTCCGGACGGCTGGGAGATCATAGAGACCCTGCCCCTCAAGGACCACCGACTAAGCCACCGGCTCCTCCACCTGAGAGTACACGTCTGTAGCACGTCGGGCGATGCCGATCCCACCTGCCCCGATGGGACTGAGCAGATACCCCTCTCGAACCATGGTACGATCGCTTTCCCCAAGCCTCTTCGCCACTTCCTCGACCACTATACCGGGGGCAACCGTCTTCTCTAGTACACTAATCCTCAGAAGTCTACCTCTTGACCTACCCACTAAGGGCGATCTACTAAGTCGCTTCTTACTAAGACGCTTCTTAGTAGACCGCTCTTAGTAATTAAATAATAGGTAAATTTGTACATAGTACAATCGTTAAGCTCCTTACACTATGGACATACAGCCATTCAAGTTCGGTGTTGCCACATCCGGAGAGCACTTCACCGATAGAAGAGAGGATACGCAGCGCTTGGCATCTAACTTCAAGCACGGCATAAATACCATACTGATCTCCCCTCGGCGATGGGGAAAGACGTCTTTGGTCAAGAAGACCATCAAGGAGGTGTCCGGCCACGAGCTAAGAGTTATCTTCCTCGATATTTTTGCGTGTCGTACAGAGAGTGACTTTTGTAACGCCTATGCCACAGCAGTACTTCAGCAGACCGCTACACGATGGGAGGAGATACTGAGGAATGCCAAGGAGTTTCTTTCCCGCATCAGCCCGAAATTCACTCTCGGCACTGACCCGACGACGGAGATATCGCTCTCTCTCGACATAAGAGGCAAGGAAGAGGCTATAGAGGATGTCCTTGAGCTACCGGAGAAGATCGCAAAGAAGAATAACTGCCGTATCGTTGTCTGCATTGATGAATTTCAGCAATTGGGTGAGTTTACTGACTCACTCACTTTTCAGAAGAAACTAAGGAGCGTGTGGCAACACCAGAAGCACGTCTCTTACTGCTTATTTGGGAGCAAAAGACACCTCATGGGTGAGCTCTTCGGTAGTCGGAGTTACCCCTTCTACAAGTTCGGTGAGGTGATCTACCTAAGCAAAATCGGGACGTCGGACTGGGTCACATACATATGCGAGCGCTTTGCCTCCACCGGGAAGTCTATCTCTCCTGCGCTTGCTGAAGAGATTGCCCTCAGGGTGGACAACCACTCCTCCTATGTGCAGCAACTATCTTGGTTGGTCTGGGGCAGAGCTGGCTCAGTAGCCACAGCAAGTGATATTGAGCAAGCAGAGAGTGATCTCATCAGTCAGAATAGCCCTCTCTTCGAGAAACAAACAGAGGACTTGACCGGCTATCAGCTAAGCTTCCTCAGGGCGATTACAGACGGGGTCAACGGCTCATTTACCTCCCAAGAGGTGATCGACAAGTATGGGCTCAGCTCCTCTGCCAATGCCAGTTCTGTTCGGAATGCTCTGATCAAGAAGGAACTCATAGAGACGGCTGAAGGGCAGACCTATATGACCGACCCTGTAATGGCGCTCTGGATGAAGAAGAGCTTATTCTGATAGATCTGCCGGATAGGGCGGAGAAAAGAGCGGGGGCGTGTCACATCGACACGCCCCCGCTCATATGGTAATGGTATGTGGATTACTTGATGTTGGGGTTAAGCTCGCTCCACTTATCGACAGCGGGGATGAGACCCATCTTGATGATATTGTCGATCTGGTCCTGGAGGTGCTTGTAGGAGGCATCGAGCTCCTTCATCTCCTCATCGGTGGCATGCTCGATAGGCTTGATGTGAGCGCCATTACGATCGAGGACAGTCTCCCAGGCCATCATGACGTGGTCGTAGCGATCGTTGGAGACATAGGTGCCGACAGGCCAGCGGAAGGCAGGACCGCCCATGGCTGCACCGATCATCTCGATAGAGAGCTGTGCAGGACTCTGGAAGGAAGAGCGACCACGGAGCTTGATGATATTGGCACCGCCCTTGACGACACGCTGACGGAGCTCAGCCCACTGCTCGTCGGTCAGCTTATCCGTGCCGATCAGCTCGGAGAGAGGCTTACCAGCCACCTTGACGCTGCTGCCAAAGACAGCCATCTGCTCACCGTGAC
>CAMXXM010000085.1 GCA_947253195.1 uncultured Porphyromonas sp. | reverse complement strand
GGTCGCTACCTATGCAGGCGTCCCGCTCACTCTCATCAAGGACCTCGGCTCCCGGGTCAATAACATTTTCCCCAAGGGGCTTGCCCTCCATGACACGAGGCTTACGCCGTCAGACATGCCCCATATCTTAGACAATCAATGAGTAAGCACCTCTTTCCCATCACACTCCTCTCTCTACTCTGGACCCTTATGCTGCCTCTCGGGGCAACACCTCGGGCGAGCCTGATCACGTGCGGTCAGTCGGGGGAGTTTGTCTTCTACCTCTACGGTCATACAGCCATTCGGATCACGGATCCGGAGACGGGTCTTGACAAGGCGTATAACTATGGCTACTTCTCCATGGAGCAGAAGAACTTTATCCCCAACTTTATGATCGGGAAACCGATGTACATGCTGGGGGTGACAGACTTTGACAGTATGGTCTATGACTATGCGGCTCAGGGGCGGAGGGTATCGGAGCAGCAGCTCAATCTCAGACCTGACGAGGTGCAGGCGCTGATGGACTTCCTCGACTGGAACGCCCTGCCTGAGAATGCCGAGTACCGGTACAACTACTTCTACGACAACTGCGCCACCCGCCCTCGGGACCTCATCGAGCGCTTCACTAAGGGAGGGCTGATTTACCGGGTGGACCCTGCATCGCTGCCGACCTTCCGCGAGGCAACGCGGCAGTGTAGCAAGTCTGCGAAGTGGTACACCTTTGGTACCGACCTTTGCCTCGGCGTGCAGAGCGATACTCGGATGACGGTACATGATGCCGCCTTTGTCCCCGAGCTGCTGGAGCAGTCGATGGACCTCGCTTTCCGTAAGGATACAGGTGAGCCGATCGTGTCACGGAAGGAGGAGATCGTCCCTCAGACACAGCTGATCGAGGTGCCACGCTTTGATGGTCCCCTTGTGACGATTCTCGCATTGGTCGCCATCTATCTGATCTGCTACTTCGTCGTACGGAGGTACACCTCGGTACCATGGCAGGTCCTGCGCTGTGGGCTTTATCTGCTCTTCGGGCTGGCAGGGATCGTGCTGTGGTTCCTCAGCCTCTTCTCCGCGCATCCGCATACACTCCTCAATGCCAATATGGTGCTGATGCACCCCTTCTGGCTCATCCTTGTGGTGACGATGTGGCAGGAGCTGCGACACAGGCGTCTCAATAGCCTGCTCTACCTGATCAACCTCCTGCTCGCCCTTGTCTATCTCGGTCTCGGCTATGTGCAGACACTGCCTATCGGCATGGCCTATCTGGCGATCCTGATCGGGCTGGACCAGTTCATATGCCGCTACGTGGAGTGGGGCGGGGCTGGCAAGGTATTTGAGGTACATAAGTAAATGAAAGATCTACTCACCCCACTCGTCGTCCTCCTGAGCGTCTGCTCACCCGTCGCCGCCCGTCAGGCTCCCAAGCTTGTGGTGTTGCTGACGGTGGATGAGCTGCGGACCGACCTCTATGAGGCGATGGCACCGCACCTCTCAGAGAATGGTCTCGCACGCCTCTCTCGCGACGGGCGGGTCTACGATGCCGTCATCCACCCGCTCATCGAGGCGGATCCCGTCGCCGGCGAGGCGGTGCTGCATACCGGTACCCTCGGTCTCGAGAACGGCATCACCGGTAGGCGCACCATCGTCCGTAAGGAGGGAGGGCAGAGACACCTCGAGGGATCGGTGCTGGAGGACAAGAAGTATATCGGCTACGGTACTGCCGACAGGCTCTCGCCTCTCGCTCTCGCTGCCCCGACGATCGCTGACCGTCTGGCGCAGGTCACACACGGGCTGGGACAGGTCTTCTCCATAGCTCCCTCAGCCGAGGAGGCGATCATAGCGGGCGGGCATGAGGCTCAGGCTGCCTACTGGCTCGATGACTCCACCGCGCGATGGGTGAGCTCCACCTTTTACCCTACAGGATTGCCGTGGTACATCGGCAAGAGCAGCACGGTGGCGACACGCCTCGACAAGGGGTCGATCACTTGGCAGGCCTCCGAGCCGGCTCTCTATGCGTCGCTCCTACCCTATGCCGGCAGTGGAGCTTTTGCGTCTGACCATATTTACACGAGGGCATTCTCGTCCGTGCAGGACCTGAAGCACTCCCCGGTGGTCAATGAGTATGTGGTTCGCCTCGCTGAGTCGGTGATCGATGGAGCCGGTCTCGGTGCTGATGAGTCGATGGACCTGCTTGCCCTCCATATGACGGCAGGGACCCCTCCATCAGTCTCCGCGGGGATCTCGCCGGAGCTGCTGGACAGCTACGTGCTGCTGGATAGGGCGGTGGCACAACTGATGGAGCTGCTGGACCGAAAGTTTGGAAAGGGGGAAGTCCTCGTGGCACTGGCGGGTAATGGTATGGCTCGGTGCGAGCCGATCCGTGATGAAAAGAGACGGTATCCGACCTTCTCCCCGGAGCGCTGCCGCGCCATCACCAATATGTATCTCCATGCGAAGTATGGAGTAAAGGGGTTGGTGACCGAGGTGACCGACCGGGGAGAGCTCTTCTTGGATCGTAAGGTGGTAGAGCAGCGGGAGGAGCTCTCCCTTGCCGAGGTGCAGGATGCGGTCTGCTCCTTCCTCCTCGAGATGGCAGGCGTCGCCGACACGATACCGAACCACAGCCTGAGGGATCTGCTCCCGGGGGATCCCGTAGGTCGTACTCGGCTGACAGCACTCCATAGTGCGCTCCCCTCTCAGAGGGCGGATGTCTTTGTGGGGATCAGTCCCGGCTACCTTATAGATACCGGCACTGCTACCCCGCAGCCCTCCTATGCCGCCATGCCGACGATGCTCATCCTTATGGGTGAGGGCATCTTGCCGGAGGTGATCCACACACCCCTGGATCTCCGTGGCGTCTCTCGCGAAATCTCCCGGGTGCTCCGTATCCGACCGCCGACGCCCTGATCGATACTGATCAGATATTTTTTGTACCTTTCATCTCCCGCGGGAGACCGGTACTCTCGAGAATGACAACGGATACACTTTTTTACTAGACAATATATATGAGTTTCTTTAAGGACTTACTTGCCGGCATCTTCGGCAACAAGTCGCAGAACGACCTCAAGCAGATATACCCCATCGTCGATAAGATCAAGGCGACCTACGAGACGATCGATAAGCTGAGCGCTGACGAGCTGCGGGCTCACTCCGCTCGCATGAGGCAGGATCTCCGCGACCATGTGGCGGAGGAGCGACGTGAGATCGCTGAGCTGAAGGGGCAGGTGGAGAGCGCAGAGCTGAGTGAGCGTGAGGCACTCTGGGAGAAGATTGACACGCTGGAGGATCAGGTAAAGGATAAGCTGGAGGATAAGCTCAATGAGATCCTCCCCGAGGCTTTTGCCGTGATGAAGTCCACAGCACGTCGATTTGCCGAGAATAGCGAGATCACCGTCACCGCCACGCAGTACGACCGAGACCTCTCCGTGGATCACGACTTCGTCACCATCGATGGTGATAAGGCGATCTACAAGAACGAGTGGGAGGCCGGCGGCAATCTCACGAAGTGGGATATGATCCACTACGATGTGCAGCTGATCGGTGGTATCGTGCTGCATCAGGGCAAGATCGCTGAGATGGCGACAGGTGAGGGTAAGACGCTGGTGGCGACACTACCGGTCTTCCTCAACGCCCTCACGGGTAACGGCGTCCATGTGGTGACCGTGAATGACTACCTCTCCAAGCGTGACGAGGAGTGGATGGGACCGCTGTACCAATTCCACGGTCTCACGGTAGACTGCATCGACAAGCACGAGCCCAACTCGCCAGAGCGTAAGCAC
Organism: uncultured Porphyromonas sp.; assembly: GCA_947253195.1. Classification (GTDB taxonomy): domain Bacteria; phylum Bacteroidota; class Bacteroidia; order Bacteroidales; family Porphyromonadaceae; genus Porphyromonas_A. Next base: position 2,805 of record CAMXXM010000085.1, on the reverse strand, counting down.
GCTTATGACTGCGACATCACCTTCGGGACCAATAACGAATTTGGCTTCGACTACCTGCGCGACAATATGGCACGCCGCCCGGAGGATATGGTGCAGAGGGCCCACAACTTCGCCATCGTCGATGAGGTGGACTCCGTGCTGATCGATGATGCCCGTACCCCTCTGATCATTTCCGGACCGGTGGAGTCAAAGGGAGATCAGATGTTTGAGGAGTTTCGCGAGGATGTAGAGTCCGTCGTCAATGCTCAGCGGACGCTCTGTACCCGGCTCCTCAATGAGGCGAAGAAGAAGATTGCAAGCGACGACCCCAAGGAGGTGGATGAGGGCTATCTGCTGCTCTTCCGCAGCTATAAGGGCCTGCCGAAGTACAAGCCGCTGATCAAGTACCTCAGCACCGAGGGCGTGAAGAAGCGTCTCTTGGACACCGAGGGCTTCTATATGCAGGACAACAACCGCGAGATGCATGTGGTGACCGATCCGCTCTACTTCGTCGTGGATGAGAAGAATAGCCAGATCGAGCTGACAGATAAGGGCTTTGACCTGCTGTCGCAGAAGAATGAGGATTCCGGTTTCTTTGTCCTCCCCGATATTGCCGCCCAGATGTCTGAGCTGGAGAATAAGGAGATGAGCGAGGAGGAGAAAGCCGGTACCAAGGATGAGTTGCTCACCAACTACTCCGTCAAGAGTGAGCGTGTCCATACGGTGCAGCAGCTACTGAAGGCTTACACCCTCTTTGACCGAGATGATCAGTACGTGGTGATCGATAATCAGGTGATGATCGTCGATGAGCAGACCGGTCGTATCATGAATGGTCGCCGCTACTCCGATGGTCTTCACCAGGCGATCGAGGCAAAGGAGCACGTAAAGGTGCAGCAGGCCTCGCAGACCAAGGCGACGATCACGCTACAGAATTACTTCCGTATGTACCACAAGCTCTCCGGTATGACCGGTACGGCTGAGACGGAGGCTAAGGAGTTTTGGGACATCTACAAGCTCGACGTGGTCGTGATCCCGACCAATAGACCGGTGATCCGCAATGACGAGAACGACCGCATCTACAAGACGGCAAAAGCAAAGTACAATGCCGTCATCGATGAGATCCAGGCGATTACCGAGGCAGGGCGACCGGTCCTCGTCGGTACTACCTCCGTGGAGATCTCGGAGCTCCTCAGTAGGATGCTCGACCTGAAGCACATCCCGCATAATGTGCTCAATGCAAAGCTCTTCCAGAAGGAGGCAGACATTGTCGCTCAGGCGGGTCAGTCGAGTACGGTGACCATTGCCACCAATATGGCAGGTCGTGGTACCGATATCAAACTCTCACCCGAGGTGAAGGCAGCGGGTGGTCTCGCCATCATCGGTACAGAGCGCCATGAGTCGCGTCGTGTGGATCGCCAGCTGCGTGGTCGTGCCGGCCGTCAGGGGGACCCCGGGTCGTCCGTTTTCTTCGTCTCGCTGGAGGATAAGCTGATGCGCCTCTTCGGCTCGGATCGTATGGCGAAGGTGCTCTCCACGATGGGACTAAAGGATGACGATATGCTGGTCTCCAAGCAGCTCAGCAAGACGGTGGAGAATGCTCAGAAAAAGGTCGAGGAGAATAACTACGGCATCCGTAAGCACCTCCTCGAGTACGACGATGTAAAGAATGCTCAGCGTAAGGTGATCTACACCCGGCGCCGTCACGCCCTTATGGGTGAGCGCATCGGACTGGATGTGATGAATACACTTGAGCAGTCTGCGATCTATCTGGCAACAAAGCATGAGGGCGGCTCCTTCGATGACTTCCGCACAGAGGTGTACAAGGTCTTTGCGATCGAGTGCCCGGTGTCTGAGACGGACTTTAGGGGGATGGATGCCAATGACATTGCGTCCAAGCTCCTCGATGAGGCCTCTGCCACGCTGAAGCGTCGTATGGACCGGATGGCGGAGCAGGCCGACCCGGCGCTGCAGGCTTTCTACAAGGAGCATGGCTCCCAGGTGGAGCAGATCTACGTCCCCGTGACGGATGGTAGACTGATGTACAATGTGGTGACGAACCTGAAAGAGGCGGTGGATAGCAAGTCGCAGAGCATCGCCAAGTCCTTCATGAAGACGATCCTCCTCTACACGATCGATGAGGCTTGGGAGCGTCACCTCCTCGCCATGGACGAGCTCCAGAATGCCGTGCGTACCGCCTCGTATGAGAATAAGGATCCGCTGGTGATCTTCAAGGTCGAGGCGTATGACCTCTTCAAGCGTATGATCGATGACCTCAATGTGAAGATCACCGAGATCATTATGCGTGGTCATATCAATATTGCCACACCGGAGGAGCAGGAGGCGCGTCGTCAGGCTCAGGCTGCTCGTGCCGCTGCGATGGCTCGTGCCGCTGCCCAGCAGCAGATGCGCATCGGTGAGCATCACGATGACCCGCGTAGCAACGACCGCAGTCGCTACCGCGAGCAGAAGGATGACTATCAGGAGCAGGCAGAGCAGCGTACCGAGGCAGGTCGTGCTGCGTCTGAGGCTGCCCAGGCGAATAACGTCCCCTACCGTGCAGCCAAGAAGGTGGGTCGCAATGATCCCTGTCCCTGTGGCAGTGGTAAGAAATTTAAGAACTGCCACGGTCGCAACCTCTGACGATAACTGAGCTCGACTATTTTATCTAAGGACAGCCATGACGTACCCTGACTCCGGTGGAGAAGCAGAGGAGCGGAGGGGCTGTCCTTTTTTATATACCACTTATGATATACTCAATGACCGGATTCGGGAGGGCGGAGAAGAGCGGTGAGGGAAAGAAGATCACCGTGGAGATCTACTCCGTGA
>CAMXXM010000084.1 GCA_947253195.1 uncultured Porphyromonas sp. | reverse complement strand
GCTGTGCCGGCTTCGGTGTGGCACCGTCCCGTATCGGGAGGGTATTTGGGATCTTCAAGGCCTACTGCACCCGCGTCGGCGAGGGACCCTTCCCGACAGAGCTCTTCGATGAGACCGGGGACGAGATGAGTCGCGTGGGGCACGAGTATGGCGCAGTCACCGGACGGAAGCGTCGCTGTGGCTGGATCGATCTCGTGACGCTCAAGTACACCACCATGCTCAGCGGCGTCACCGACCTGATCATGACCAAGGGCGATGTGCTGGGAGGCTTTGACGAGATCAAGGTCTGCACGAAGTACCGGGTCAATGGTAAGGAGACGACGGAGTACCCCTTTGACATCAATGCCGAGATCGAGCCGATCTACACCACCCTGCCCGGCTGGAAGTGCGACCTCACCGGCATCACCCAGGCTGAGGATCTGCCCGAGGCCTTCACCTCCTTCATGCGCTTCATCGAGAGGGAGCTGGGGGCGCCCATCTCCATTGTCTCTGTCGGTCCGGACCGCAAGCAGACCATCATCCTGAGAGAGATCTGATAGACCATGGCCGACTCCGCAAGCACACTCCTCTGGATCCTCCTCTTCGTGGTGATGATCGTCGGGATGATCATCCAGAGGAGCCTAACGTCAAAGTTTCGCAAGTACAGCAAGATCCCTCTCCGCGACGGACTCACCGGCAAGGAGGTGGCTGAGAAAATGCTCCGCGAGAGCGGCATCACCGATGTGGAGGTGCGCCCGACGCGAGGGATGCTGACAGACTTCTACAACCCCGGCGACCGGACGATCAATCTCAGCGAGGGGGTCTACTCCTCGAGGAGCGTCGCCGCCGCTGCCGTAGCGGCGCACGAGACCGGTCATGCGCTGCAGCACCACGTGGGGTACAGTATGCTCCGCCTGCGGACAGCTCTGGTGCCTGTGGTCACCTTCTCCTCCAATATCCTCAGCATCGTGCTGCTCGCCGGGCTGCTATTGGTGCGGATCTTTCCCCAGCTGCTCCTCTTCGGGATCATCCTCTTTGCGGCGACGACGCTCTTCAGCTTCGTCACACTGCCGGTAGAGATCGATGCCAGCCGTCGCGCCCTCGGCTGGCTGGAGCGAAGCGGTGTCACCGGTCCGGAGGACCACAAGTACGCTGTCAGCGCGCTTCGCAGCGCCGCCTACACCTACGTGATTGCGGCAGTGGGATCGCTCGCCACCCTACTTTACTACATATCGATATACAGCGGTAGTAGGAGGTAAAAAAAGTATTTCTCCCCCGGATGTGCTTTGTTTTCTCAATAAAAAGAGTACATTTGTGGACAAGTCCGTGGTTGCGACTGCGGAGGAGCATGACGAAACCAACAAAAAACTCTATAACTTACAAGTAGCATGAGCGATAACATGAACGTCGAGGACCGTCAGGTCAAGAAGACTAAGCGTGCTGACCTTGAGAAAAACAAGGGCACGTACTTCTTGATGGGCTTGCTCGTCTCCCTGGGTCTCGTGTTTGTAGCCTTTGAGTGGGGTACGCACGACGTCAAGGTGGACGATGTACAGTCTGACGCAGTCATCGAGGAAGTCGAGGACATTATGATCACGCCACCCGACGAGACCCCTCCCCCACCCCCCGAGCCCGAGGAGGCTCCGGTGAATGTGGAGATCCTCCAGGTCGTTGAGGATGACGTCAAGGTTGCCGATGTGGAGATCGCCTCCGTGGACGACTCCTTTGACAAGCTGCAGCAGACCTTTACTCCCCCGGCACCTGCACAGCAGGGACGCAAGCAGGAGAAGGTAGAGGAGGAGCAGATCTTCGAGTTCCTCGAGGAGATGCCTCAGTTCCCCGGCGGTCAGGCCGCCATGCTGAAGTGGCTCAACGACCACGTGAATTACCCGGCCATCGCCGCTGAGAACAACATCCAGGGCAAGGTAATGGTCAGTTTCGTCGTAGAGCGCGACGGCTCTGTCTCCAACGTAAAGATTGCCCGCGGTGTAGACCCCTCTCTCGATAAGGAGGCCGTCCGCGTCGTGGAGTCCATGCCGAAGTGGAAGCCCGGTATGCAGACCGGTAAGCCGGTTCGCTGCCGCTTCAATCTCCCTGTGACCTTCAAGCTTCGCTAATCCCAAGACCCTACCATGTCAGTCCTTGCCCTCAGACCGCTGAGCAGCACGCTCAATCGCCGGTGGTGGCGCCGATATACGACCGTATACCGGAGCAGGACTGCTGATGTCTCTATAGGTATGATCTAAGAGACTCGTAGGGACGGGAGAGAAATCCCGATACCATACAAGAGCAGGAGACATCCGGTACGCCGGTTGTCTCCTGCTCCTTTATTTTACATCCATATCAGCGGGATCTTGCACCCTCTTTTCATCGCGCAAGGTCCTATCCAGAGACACATTTTTTCCCTTTTTACAGAAAGGACACATCATGAAGCAAAAGAAAATCATCCTCCCCGAGAGCGAGATCCCCACAGAGTGGTACAATATCCAGGCAGAGATGCCCACCAAGCCGCTCCCCATGCTCGACCCGAAGAGCCTCCGACCGATCACCGCCGAGGACCTCTACCCGATATTTGTCGAGGAGTCGGCCAGGCAGGAGCTCAATCAGAGCGACCCCTGGATAGCCATACCGGAGGAGGTGAGGGAGAAGTACCGGATGTACCGCAGCACGCCACTCGTACGCGCCTACGAGCTGGAGCGGGCACTGGACACACCGGCGCACATTTACTTCAAGGACGAGGGCGGCAGTCCCTGCGGCTCGCACAAGCTCAATAGCGCTCTCGCCCAGGCCTACTACGCCAAGGAGCAGGGCATTACCAACGTCACCACTGAGACCGGTGCCGGTCAGTGGGGCAGTGCGCTCTCGCTGACGAGTAGGATCTACGGGCTGGAGTGCGCCATCTATCAGGTACGAGTGAGCTACGAGCAGAAGCCCTCACGCCGGACGATGATGCAGGTCTACGGCGCTCAGCTCACCCCCTCGCCGAGCATGAGCACCCGAGCGGGGAAGGATGTACTGACGCGAGACCCCGACAACCCCGGCTCCCTCGGCATGGCGATCTCAGAGGCGATAGAGCTGGCACGCACCACGCCAAATACCAAGTACCTCCTCGGGTCGGTAATGAACCACGTGGGGCTGCACCAGACGGTCATCGGACTGGAGGCGGAGCGACAGATGGCGCTGGCAGGAGAGCAGCCGGATGTGGTGATCGCCTGCTTCGGTGGCGGCTCCAACTTCAGCGGGATGATCTTCCCCTTCCTTCGCCACACCTTCCGCAGCGGTGCCACCACCCGCTACGTGGCGGTAGAGCCGAGCTCCTGCCCCAAGCTCACCCGAGGACGCTTCGCCTACGACTACGGCGATGAGGCGGGCTACACACCGCTCATCCCGATGTACACGCTGGGACATAGCTTCGTCCCCTCGGCCATCCACGCCGGAGGACTGCGCTACCACGGCGGTGGGTCAGCCTTCTCGCAGCTGCTCAGGGACGGCTACATAGAGGCGATGGATGTGGATCAGATAGAGAGCTTCCGTGCCGGCATGCTCTTTGCCCGGACGGAGGGGATCATCCCCGCCCCCGAGAGCTGCCACGCCATCGCCGGAGCGATCCGCGAGGCGGAGCGGTGCAAGAGGGAGGCGAAGGCGGAGACAATCCTCTTCTGCCTCTCCGGACATGGCCAGCTCGAGATATCAGCCTACGAGCAGTACATCCGCCACACGCTCACCGGCGGATCTCCCACCGATGAGGAGTTGCGCACCGCACTGAGGGACCTCCCCGAGGTGCCGGCGGGTGCGATCGACTGACGGGACATTGGGATAAAATCGAGTAGGTTGGGAGACGAAAGTTTTCTGACCTACTTTCGTTTTCTTCCCTCTCACACCACCGTACCTGCCGTTCGGCATACGGCGATTCAACTCGTTTTCAACGTATGTCTAATCATGTTTGACTAGTTTCATCTTCCGTCTTTATTTCCGCTTCCGATGCGTGCGTGCTTAGCTCTTTGTGGACGCTCCCATTGACGTTTTGGCCGTTGCCACTCGTCAGCAAAAAAACATCGGAACATACATTCTTGGTTGACGTTACAAATTATTCGGTCTTTCACCTTGTTCTGCTCGAGAACGGCTACTTCGACCTCTGCTGACTCCTCGGCATTCGTTGTTACTATCCTTGAGGACCGCTGAAGTCTCACGGGATAAGCCTTACACCTTTCATCGTTTACCTGTCTAATTTACGCATCAAGGTTACGATTGCCTTTTGGATCTTCACTGCCTTTGGTCAGCTTGTCCGCTTGATACACCTTAATATTAGGTTTCTGTTCGTCAAGCCACGAGTTCGGTATTGCTTCTTCTCTCCCAAGGGGCGCCCCTTGAAACTTGCAAGTCGCTATGGGGTTCGTTGGCAACTACGCCCCGAGTGGACTTTCACCACAGATGTATGACATGCCCGTCATACAAAGGGGGGCTGTACCGGATCCGGCACAGCCCCCCCCTTGTCTTGAGGTCTACAGGGTCACTCCATAGTCAGGTCCTCATCGCGAAAGAAGTGCCGCATCATCGTGACGTCCTGAGTCTTCCAGGCGACATACGGCTCACTGATATGGAGGAGGTAGCTCCTGACAGCCGACGAGAAGATCTTAGTAGCAAGCTTCTGAATGCCGGGGATATGACGACTGAGCCGGTAGTAGTAGTCTGCCAGCGTGTCGGTACGGAAGTGGACAATGTCCTCCAGGTCTTTCCCATCGGCGAAGAAGCCGCAGTGGAAGTTTTTCGTAGCAAAAGCCCTGCTCGGGAAGTCAAAGTCGCCCAGCCCGTAGATCTTGAAGTTTCGGGTCAGGAACTCTCGATAGGTGGTGGTACACTCCTTCCCGCCCCCGAGATTGAAGGTGCGACCATCCAGCTCGTCCAAGTGATCCAGCGCATTGACAAAGGCGCGGGCGGTATCGGCCGGGGTGCAGATCTCCAGCGTCGTATCAAGCGGCATGTGGAACATAATCCCCGACATCATGTGATTTTCCGTGCCCATGATGGCACTGAGACGGAAGATGGTGTACCGCAGCCCCGACTCCCGGATCAGCTGCTCCATGGCGAGCTTAGTCTGGGCGTAGTGGTCGCCCTCGGAGGGCTGCACGGGGTCGGTGACGCGTATCATTGGATCCTTGACCCGATCGCCGTAGACCGAGACACTGGAGGCCATAGCGATGAAAGCCTCCGGTGCATGAGCCCTCAGCACCTGCAGGAGGTTATTGGTCCCTTCGACATTGATCTTATTGGCGAGGTCAGGATTCTGATCCGCAGCCGGAGGGATGATCGCCGCGAGGTGGACGACGTAGTCCACTCCCGTGCAAGCCTCCACGAGTGTCTCCGGCTTGGTGATGTCTCCATAGAAGGGTTCGATGTGCCCCTGCAGTTGGTCAAAGAGATCGCGATTTTGCGGGGTGGCGAGGTCAAAGGCTCGCACCTCCACATCGGGGCGGAAGCGCACAAAGCCCCTAAGTACCCGGGAGCCAATGGTCCCACCGGCACCGGTGACGAGGACTCTCTTGCGTGGACCACTGGAGTAATATCTCTTATTCATAACCTGATTTTCTATATTCGTGATCGATAGGTATTACAAATGTAATGCATTTGGGGTAAACTCCATCTGATCGCTGCTACGCTACACCCTCTGTCCGTCTCGGACCATCACCAGCTCGCTAAGGGTGCGATTTTTCGGCTCCACCTCGATCTTGGTCGCGATGCGCTCCCTGAGTGCCTGTACGTGGCTGATGAGCACGATCCGACGATCCATACGCTCGTGTAGCTGCTCCAGAGCCTGCATCACCTGCTCCAGACTCTTAGGGTCGAGCGTACCAAAGCCCTCATCGATGAAGAGGCTGTCCACCACGCTCTCCCCACGCAGGCGAGAGAGTGCAAGGGAGAGACTGAGTGCCACCATAAAGCTCTCGCCTCCCGACAGGATCGTCACGCTCTGAGGAGGCTGACTCGTCTCGAGGTCCTCAACGAGGATGGCCGACGACGGGGACGTGGTCGTGAGGCGATACTTGCCACCCAAGTCGACCAAAAACTCATTGGCCGACTCCAGCAGGTACCTGAGGATGTAGCCCTGTGCGATACCCCGCAGTTTCTTTCCCTCCGCATCCCCGAGCAGATCCCGCAGTTTATCCCATCGGGATACCTCCCTCGCAAGATCCTCCGTCTCCGCCTCGAGACGTCTTTTCTCCCTTTTATTCTCCTTATGGACATCGAGCTTTGCCCGCAGCCCTCCCAGCTCCGTATTCGTCCGATCGAGCTCAGTGCGGAGACCGCTGAGCCTCTTGTCCAGCTCTTCAGCAGTGGTCTGCAGGAGGTCGGGACACTCTGTGGTGAGTCTGACCCTCTCCTTCCTTGCCTCCACCTCCCCCCGAGAGATCGTACGGAGCTCGGTCTCTATCCGGATCAATTGGTCGACCACTTTCCCAAGCAGCGGTTTGTCGGGGTAATCAGCCGGCTGAGCATCAGGAAAAGAGGAGGCGAGGCTCGCCCTCTTAGTGGCAATGCGCTCTAGGGGCTCCCTGCCCGAGACCAATGCGCTCTCGATGGAGCTC
>CAMXXM010000083.1 GCA_947253195.1 uncultured Porphyromonas sp. | reverse complement strand
TCGTGGGCTCGGAGATGCGTATAAGAGACAGCACCAAGTATGACCGGATCGACATCGATGACCTGCTCCGAGAGCCGGGGCTTCCCTGCTTCGTGAAGCCCAATAACGGAGGCTCCAGCATCGCCACGACGCACGTGACGAAGCGAGAGCAGCTGCAGCCGGCGATAGATGAGGCACTCGCCGAGAGCGGTGATGTAATGATCCAAGCCCTCATCACCGGCACCGAAATCACCTGTGGCGCCTACGAGGACGCCGAGGGGATCCACATCCTGCCGATCACCGAGGTGGTGCCCAAGAGTGAGTTCTTCGACTACGATGCCAAGTACAATGGCGCGGTGGACGAGATCACGCCCGCCCGCCTCTCTGAGGAGACGACAGCGCGTATCAAGGAGCTGACCCACCGGATCTACCGCCACCTACGGGCCGCCGGCATCATCCGGGTCGACTACTTCATCGAGAGCGACGGCACTCCGGTGCTGCTGGAGGTCAATACCACGCCCGGGATGACCGCTACCAGCTTCATCCCCCAGCAGATCCGCGCCGCCGGTCTCACCCCGGGCAAGGTGCTGGAGGGGATCATCGACTTCCTCTACCACCGGTCACGCCGGTAGCAGAGGCTCTCCCACCAAGTCATCGAAGGCTGCGTCTCACGCGAGGCGTAGCCTTTTTTTTTCACCTGTCACTCTCAGTGGACACTACTACCGGTAACAGTCGACACTAATACCGATGACGGTGAAAGCTAATACCGGTAACAGAAACGGAGGATCACCTCTCGCTGATAGGCAATCCATTATGAGACGCGCCATAGTCTCATTGCTCAAGGTCGCGAGTTCAATGGCTTGTAATAGTGGATTCTGACGCGACTCCTCCGGCTCGGTAATCCGCTCTTGTTGCTTATCTACGAAATTATCGTAACTTTGCTACGAAGAAGTCGTAGAAGAAGAATTTAGAGTATGAGCAACAACCACTTTCTGAACGGTCTCTCCCCACTGGAGGAGGACTTTATGAGGGCGCTCTGGCAGGTCGGCAAGGGTGAGATCAGTGACGTGATCCCGCTGATGGAGCAATCCGAGACCCCCTACACCACCATTGCCTCAGTGGTGAGCAAGCTTGAGAGCAAGGGCTACGTGGCACGTGTTGGCAAGCGTCGTGGACACGTATACGCTCCTGAGGTGACTCAGGAGGAGTATTATGGCAAGACCATAAAGTATGTGGTCTCCAATTTCTTCAAGGGCTCCTACAAGAGCCTCGTGCAGCACTTCGCCGAGGAGGAGGTGGTGAGCAAGGAGGACATCGAGGAGATCCTGAGCCTAATCGAGAGAGGAGAGGATAAGTAGTATGGAGCCGATCGTCTGGATAGAGTACTTGGCGATCTCGGGGATAGGGCTGCTCCTCTTTTATCTCCTAGATGTGGTGCTGCTACGCAAGAGTTCGCTCCTCTGCGCCAAGCGGTACTTCTACATCATCGCCATACTGACCTGCCTGCTCCTACCCGCTGTCAGTCTCACGCTCGGCGACAGGGAGGAGAGCCCGAGCAAGGAGATCCTGCCGGTCGTTACGATAAGGATAGAGGAGGCACCGGTGGTGAGTGAGGGAGAGAGTGGAAGCAGACCGATGAGTCGGTCTGAGCTTCTCCTCCTTATCTGGGGCGTGGGTGCACTCATCACCACCGGGTGGATCGCCTCCGGGTACTACAGGCTCCACCGTCTCAGACAGAGTGCCACACCGGTAGCGCACAAGGAGTCTGCCATCTACCTTACCGACGAGGAGATCGCCCCCTTTACCCAAGGGAAGTCCATATACCTTCCTCGCTCTCTCGAGGGGAGCGAGATGATCGATACCATTCTGTCTCATGAGCTGGAGCACATCAGACAGAGGCACTACAGAGATATCACCATCGGGACGATACTGCAGATCGTACAGTGGTGGCATCCGTGCACATGGGGTCTGCTCCAAGATCTGCGCAATAACCTTGAGTACCTTGCTGACCAAGGAGTACTGCGAGAGGGTATCGACCGGAAAGCCTACCAGCATCTGTTGCTGAAGTGCACAGTGGGTCGAAAGGTGGAAGTGCCCTCACTCTCACTCTCATTCTCAATGCAAAATCTAAGAAATCGAATTACCATTATGAATAACAAAAAGAAAACGAGTAGCAAGATGTCCGTCGTCTATGCCCTCTTCGCCACACCGATCCTCGCGCTGGTCGCCCTGGGGACACAGATGGTGTCTGTGGAGCAAATGCAAGCGGCTCCCTCCGACACCGTCTCAAGCTTTCCTCCCGAGCAGGCAGACTCACTGCCCCACTTCCGGGGTGGGGAGAAGGCTCTCCTCAGTTGGCTCAACGATAATGTCAAGTATCCCGAAGAAGCGGTCAAGGCAGGCACCGAGGGAAAGGTCATCGTCTCCTTTTTTGTGGAGGAGGACGGGACGGTCACCCATGGGGAGGTAGTACACAGTGTCACAGCGGCACTCGATACTGAGGCTCTTAGGATCGTGTCGATGATGCCCAAGTGGGTACCGGGTCACTCTGAGGGGAAAGCGGTCCGGTGCAAGATGATTATCCCGGTCATCTTTAAGCTCTCACCGTCGAGCAGCAAGGGGAAAGAGATACCGGATCAGCCCGATAAGACTCCGGAATTTATAGGAGGACAGAAGGCTATGATGGCGTGGCTCTCTCAGAACGTCCGGTACCCCGAGGAGGCACAAAAGGCAAAAACATCCGGTACCGTCTACACGTCATTCGTCGTAGAGAGTGACGGAAGCCTATCGGACTTCAAGATCCTGAAGGGCGTCAGCAAGTCGCTGGACGAAGAGGCTCTCCGAGTCGTCCGCAGTATGCCTAAGTGGCAGCCGGCGACAAAGGACGGCAAGCCCATAGCTGCGCGGATGAGCGTCCCTATCCGCTTTATGATCCGCTAGGAATCGGAGACGAAGTGAGAGGCTATGAGGTCGGCAATCCCCGGGCGCAAATAGCACCACAGACGGAGCACTCCGCATAAGTGCAATAGAGACTGAAGAGGGTGTGTCCGCAAGAGGGCACACCCTCTCATTATTTACATCTGTTCCGTTAGTCGTTAATCGATAAGGTCGTCCATAAGAGCCGACAGAGAGGTACCGGTAGGGCACGGCAATTATGAAATACCTGAAGACAGTCCACACTGAGGTTACGGGGAATATCTCATCGAGAAAGATCGGGAAGTCGGTCTTAGTCAAAACTAAAGCCGGTAACAGTCGACACTAATACCGATGATAGAGAAAACTAATACCGGTAATAGAAACGGAGGATCTCTGCCGGCTGACAACCAGTATCTTGCAGAGATCTCTTCACAGCTCCTGCGTCAAGGCTGTGAGTCCGACGGCAACTGATGGTCAATTCTGATGCATCCGCCCTGAGCAAATGTCGAAAAAGCTTTCCGATACTCCTCTCTTTTCCTTATCTTTGTGGGAGTAGTTTTTAGAAACCCTATTCTTAACGATACATACAACCATATGCTAGCATACGTTTTTCCAGGCCAAGGATCCCAGCACATAGGCATGGGCATGGCCATGTATGATAATAATCCTGAGGCGATGCGCCTCTTTGATCGTGCGGATGAGATCCTCGGCTTCGGTCTGAGTAAGATCATCTTTGACGGCACGGAGGAGGAGCTGAAGCAGACCGCTGTCACTCAGCCTGCCGTCTTTGTCCACTCCTACATCTCCGCGGCTGTCCTCGGCTCTGAGGAGAAGCCCGATATGGTGGCCGGTCACTCTCTGGGAGAGTTTACCGCCCTCGCAGTAGCCGGAGCGCTCTCCTTCGAGGACGCCGTCCGACTCGTTCATATGCGTGCCGTGGCTATGCAGAAAGCCTGCGCTGAGGCTCCATCGACGATGGCGGCCATCATCGGTCTCCCGGACGCCGAGGTGGAGGAGATCTGCGCCAACATCCTCGACAAGCTGGTCATACCTGCCAATTACAATAGTCCCGGGCAGGTGGTCATCAGCGGCTCCATCGACGGAGTCAATCAAGCCATCGAGGAGGCGAAGAAGGCCGGAGCCAAGCGTGCCATTGCGCTGAAGGTGAGTGGCGCGTTCCACAGCCCGCTGATGGAGCCGGCTCGTCAGGAGCTGGAGCAGGCTATCCACCAGACGCACATCCAGCCCCCCCGCTGCCCGATCTACCAAAATGTAGATGCCAAGCCGCACACCGACCCCAAGGAGATTGAGAGCAACTTAGTCAAGCAGCTCACCGCTCCTGTACTCTGGTCGCAGACGGTACAGCGCATGATCGCTGACGGAGCGGATCGCTTCATCGAGTTTGGGCCGGGTAACACGCTACAGGGGCTTATCCGCCGCATCGACAGAAACGTCACGATAGAGGGACGAGAGGGCTGATTTCTCACGCCACACCCGTGTCAGAGAGTACCGATCATCGGTCCCACGAGGGGGATGCCCTCCATCGAGTAGAGCTAAGGACGTCTTACCTCATAGAGCGCTACCAAGCACTTCGGCAGGAGGTGGAGTTGCTTAGAGACCAGAATGGTCAGCTCCGCAGTCTATTAGCCAATGAGACAACAAGAGCCGACGGACTGGAGCAGAAGCTTGCCATCAGGGCACCCATCTCAGCCGATGACCCGGACGTACGCAAGTCTGCAGCGGGTCTCTACGCAGAGATTGATGATCTCGTGGAGACCGTGGATGATGTACTTCGCCTCTTAGAGACCCACGTCAAGTAATACCGACTGACACCGTACCCACTATCTACCACCAAATGCTCCACAGCCGTCATGCCTGACAGATCCCCGGATATGCAGGCAGAAACGCCTGTACCCACACTCACCCGCGTGATCAACCTTCGCGTGGGGGAGATTCCGATGGCCGTCACCATCCCCCGCGAGGAGGAGGCTGAGGCCACCTTGAGAGCAGCCGCCAAGGAGCTCAATCACCTCCTTGACGAGTACAGGTCCCAGTACGACCTCACGACCATCGAAGCACTCACCTACGCTGCCATCCACCTCGGTCGCGACAAGTACCGGCTGCTACAGCAGCAAGAGCGCGCCGACTACGAGGGACGACTCGCCAAGCTCTCAAGGGACCTTGATCAGGCACTCGACGGTCTGAGCACACAGCCCCCCATAGAGACAACACATAGATAAAGACATACCACCATATGAGTCCCATAATAATTGCGATCATCGTCGCCATAGTACTCTTAGCATCGGGCTGGGTTCTGCTCAATAAGCAGAACGAGCGCCATGCTCAGAGGCTCTATGAAAATGAGATCGCCAAAGCCAAAGAGGCTCGGCAGGAGTATCTCGACCAGGCCAAGGTCACTCGAGACGAGTACATGGCCAAGGCGAGAGAGGACGCCGAGATGCTTGAGAGAGACAAGCTCCTGAAGATCAAGGAGGAATTCCTGAAGCGCAGGGCCGAGCTCGCAGATGAAGTACAGGCCCGCCAAGCCTCGCTCCAGTCCATCGAGGACAAGCTCAAGAAGCGCGAGGAGCAGCTCACCAAGCTCCAGGACGATATGTCTCGTCGCTCACAGGCGATAGAGGAGGAGGGAGCCAACCTCAAGAAGCAGATCGACTTCAATAAGACCAAAGAGGCTGAGCTCGAGGCACTACGCCTCCGCCAGCTCGAGCAGCTCGAGGAGACCAGCGGTCTCACCAAGGATCAGGCCAAGGCGCAGCTGATGGAGCACCTCAAGAGTGAGGTCAAGTCCAGTGCCGCCATCATGACCAATGAGATCATCGATGACGCTAAGCTTAAGGCTAATGCCGAGGCGCGCAAGATCGTCATCAAGACCATCCAGCGCATTGCCACCGAGACCGCCATCGAGAATGCAGTCACCGTCTTCCACATCGACAACGACGACATCAAGGGGCGCATCATCGGTCGTGAGGGACGCAACATCCGCGCCCTCGAGGCTGCCACTGGTGTCGAGATCATCGTCGATGACACCCCTGAGGCGATCCTGCTCTCCTGCTTTGACCCCGTCCGCCGAGAGCTGGCACGTCTGTCCCTCCACGAGCTGGTGCAGGACGGACGCATCCACCCCGCCCGCATCGAGGAGGTGGTCGAGAAGACTGAGAAGCAGCTCGAGGAGGAGATCATGGAGACCGGTGAGCGAACCGTGATCGACCTCGGCATCCACGGCATGCACCCCGAGCTGATCCGCCTCGTCGGCAAGATGAAGTACCGCTCCAGCTATGGGCAAAACCTCCTCCAGCACAGCCGCGAGACCGCCAACCTCTGTGCCGTCATGGCCTCGGAGCTCGGACTGGACGCCAAGAAGGCGCGCCGTGCCGGACTCCTCCACGACATCGGCAAGGTGGCAGACGAGGAGCCGCAGATGCCCCACGCCCTCCTCGGCATGAAGCTCTGCGAGAAGTATAAGGAGAAGCCGGACATCTGCAATGCCGTCGGATCCCACCACGATGAGATCGAGATGGGCACCCTCATCGCCCCCATCATCCAGGTCTGCGATGCCATCAGTGGAGCAAGGCCCGGAGCACGGCGCGAGATAGCAGAGGCCTACATCAAGCGACTTAAGGCACTTGAGGATCTCGCCCTCTCCTACCCCGGAGTGATCAAGAC
>CAMXXM010000082.1 GCA_947253195.1 uncultured Porphyromonas sp. | reverse complement strand
ACACCCATAAGGTTTCGTCGGCAGCGTCAGATGTGTATAAGAGACAGAAATAGTACATTTGAGGGGTCGCTTCTCTGTAGGAGGGGCGGTCCCTCATATTGTATCACGCATAAGGATTTTCTCAAAGTCATGAAGAAATACCTCACCTCACTCGTTCTCGCGGCACTGCTCTGTGGTTGTCAGAGCCATACCGAGACCTGCACCATCAAAGGTAGCGAGCTACCGGCTGAGCTGGAGGGCGCCATGGTCTACCTCGTCACCGACCCTATTGGCACCGACTCAGCCCGCATCAGCAACAATAGTTTCACCCTCAGTAGCAGCTCCCCCTCCGACACTCTGCTGGGGATGATCTCGATTCCTCAGGGCGATATTGAGCTGCCCTTTATACCGGAAAGGGGCGACTTTACCCTCACCCGGAGCCCAAGCGGTGCCATCACGATCACGTCAGAGGATCCCGCAAGCCTAAATGGAGCGCTCACCTCTTTTACTAAAGAGGTAGAGGAGCAGACAGACGCTCTCGCATCCAAGCAGGAATCGCTCGAGCAGCAGCTCAAGAAGACAAGTGACCCCAAGGTGTCTCACGAGATCCAGGCGCAGATCGATCAGGTGCGTGTGGAGCGCGCCGGAGTGCGGAGTGCTATCGCTGCCAGGTACTACGAGAGCCACCATGATGACCTCGTAGGGGCGCTGATGTTCCGTGAGCTGGACTACGCCGATGAGGCGGAGTATGTGTCTCTCTACGAGGGAGCATCGGACCTTGTGCGCAGGGACGCTAAGAATACGGAGCGGTACGGCAAGGCAAAGAGCGCACTGGAGACCTCAGTCGGCAAGCCCTACAAGGGGGACTTTGAGATCCCTGCTGGGGAGGGGAAGAACGTCAAGCTCAGCGACTATATGGATGGCAAGAGGTATCTGCTGCTGGACTTCTGGGCCTCCTGGTGCGTCTATTGCCGACAGGCTATGCCTGAGCTGAAGCGGCTCTCAGAGGAGCATGGCAAGACCCTCCGCGTGGTGAGCATCGGCGTGCGCGAGAAGTCAAAGGCTGACAACGACCGCGCCAAGGAGAGCCTCGGGGTCAGCTGGGAGACGATCTTCGACAAGGACAATGTCTCCTACGATGCTTATGGCGTCCTCGGCATCCCGACACTGATACTGATCAGTCCTGAGGGCGAGATCGTCTTCCGCGGCTACCAGCCGGCAAAGCTTCAGGAGAAAATCACCGAGCTGGGTCTGTAATCATGAGAGTAGTAGTCAATGGGCAACCGGTCACCCTCTTTGCAGGAGCTGTCGTGGCCGATGCGATCCGGACTTGGGCAACCGAGGCGGGCGAAAAGACATCCGGATGGATCGCGAGGGACGAGAATGGACTTGAGGTGGCACCGGATGGACCACTGGAGGAGGGGATGAGACTGACCGTAACCCAACAAAGCTGAGTACAAGCAATGAAGCACATCAATACACTTATCCTGATCACCGGCGCCCTGCTCACCCTGCTCCTCGCAGGCTGCGGCGTCTCGTCGCATCACAAGTCAGGTAACCACATCCGTATCCTCTCGGTGAATGATATGCATGCAGGGATGGAGCGCATGCCCCGCTTCGCCTTCATCGTCGACAGTCTCCGGAGGGAGTACCCCGAGCTACTGGTACTCTCGGGCGGAGACAACCAGACCGGCAATCCCTTCAACGACCAGTACGACCCCAAGGGGTGGCCGATGATAGAGATGATGAATGCGATCGGCTTCAATGCCTCTGCGGTGGGCAATCACGAGTTTGACACCGGGCGGGAGGGTTTCGCCTATTTAGCGAGCCACGCCACTTTCCCCTTCCTCTGTGCCAATATGGAGCCGACGGCAGACCTGCCGATCCGCCCGAGGATGACGCTGAGGACAAAGAACGGCTACACCGTGGGCATCATCTCGCTCCTCTTCATCAACGAGCTGGGCATCCCCGACTCTCATCCCGACAAGGTACGCCCCTTTACCTTCCACGAGCCGATGGAGAGCTACGAGCGCTACCTCGGGATGCGGGACAGCGTCGATGTACTTCTCTTCCTCAATCACTACGGTGTCCTCCACGACCAAGCTCTCGCCAAGGCACTGCCGACCGGTGTGGTGGACCTAATCGTCGGTGGACACTCGCACACCAAGATCGACAGGGAGCTGTATGAGAATGGTATCCTGATCACCCAGTCCGGCTCCAAGCTCCACTACTGCACCCTGACGGACCTCACCCTCGGACCCGATCGGCGAGTCATCGCCCGTAGCTCCCGGCTCATCCCGATAGCGGAGGGTGGCAACGAGCAACCTGCTATGAGGGCACTCGTCGACAAGATCTTCGCCAATCCTGAGATGCACAAGGCACTCGCCACTACGGAGGAGGGTCTGCTGAGCAAGGAGGAGCTGGGCTACCTGATGACCGATGCTTTCCGCGAGGTGACGGGAGCTGACTTTGCCCTCACCAATCCCGGTGGCATCCGCATCGACTCCATCGCTCCCGGTCAGATCTCAATGCTGGATGTCTACACCATGGATCCCTTCACCAATCAGATGATGACCGTCGAGCTCACTCCGGCAGAGCTTCACCGGCTCTTCGAGAGCGGCTTTGACCAGCTCGACGACCGGCGACCGATCGTCCCCTCCGGACTGCATGTCACCTACGCCATCAGAGCTGATGGAACCCTCGAGGGGGTCACGATCCTGGACGACAACGATCAGCCCCTAGACCCTGACCGCACCTACAAGGTGGCACTCAGCAGCTATGCCGCATCGGTCTACTCCTTTGGGGACAAGTCAAGGGTCAAGGATGAGCACCTGACCACAGAGGAGGCAATCATCGACTACCTCAGTCGCCATCAAGTCGCCCCGGACTACTCCGAGGAGCACCGGATCACTCTCTTCACAGTGGAGGAGTGAGGGGAAGTGTTAATTGCAGAAGCAATTCTGTAATACGCCCGAAAATCGATACGTCGAACTTTCTTTTTTCGCTACATTTACCTCATCAAATAAGTCAATCCATTTAATTTCTAACTTTTACAATCTATCTATCATCATGAAAGGATACGCAATGCTCCGAATCGGGGAAGCAGGCTGGATCGAGAAGCCGGTCCCCGAGTGTGGTCCCATGGACGCCATCTGTAAGCCGCTCGCTGTAGCAATCTGCACCAGCGACGTACACACCCTCTGGGAGGGCGCCATAGGCGATCGCCACAATATGATCCTCGGTCACGAGTGCAGCGCCGAGGTGGTCAAGGTAGGTGAGCTGGTCAAGGACTTCAAGCCCGGTGACCGGGTCATCGTGCCGGCAATCACTCCGGACTGGAACTCCCTCGAGGCTCAGGCCGGCTACGCCATGCACAGCGGAGGTATGCTGGCAGGATGGAAGTTCTCCAACTTCAAGGACGGTGTCTTCGGTGAGTACTTCCACGTCAATGACGCGGACGGCAACCTGGCACACCTCCCCGAGGACTTTGACCCCGTCGAGGCGACCCAGCTCAGTGATATGGTGCCGACAGGCTTCCACGCCGTGGAGCTGGCGGATGTGCAATTTGGTGACGTGGTACTGGTGATCGGTATCGGTCCTGTGGGTCTGATGTCCGTTGCCGGCTGCGCCCTCCGCGGAGCCTCCCGGATCATCGCCGTCGGCACCCGACCCGTCTGCGTCGAGGCTGCCAAGGGCTACGGTGCG
Source organism: uncultured Porphyromonas sp. (assembly GCA_947253195.1). GTDB lineage: Bacteria > Bacteroidota > Bacteroidia > Bacteroidales > Porphyromonadaceae > Porphyromonas_A. The sequence continues at coordinate 2,904 of CAMXXM010000082.1, read as the reverse complement.
ACTGACTTTATCAGCTACAAGGATGGCTCCATCTCCGAGCAGGTACTCGCCATGACGGACGGCAAGGGCGTGGATAAGATCTGCATGGCCGGCGGCACGGTGGACACCTTCGCTGAGGCAGTCAAGGCACTCAAGCCCGGTGGCAAGATCGGCAACGTCAATTACCTCGGCAAGGGCGACACCATCGGCATTCCGCGCGTCGAGTGGGGCGTCGGCATGGGTCACAAGCAGATCAATGGCGGTCTGATGCCCGGCGGTCGTCTCCGTATGGAGAAGCTCGCCCGCCTCGTCTCCTTTGGTCGTCTGGACCTGAAGCCGCTCTGCACCCACGTCTTCGAGGGTTGGGATAAGATCCCCGAGGCGCTGCAGCTTATGCGCGATAAGCCTGCAGACCTGATCAAGCCGATCATTGTGGTCAATAAGTAACCTACCCGGTAGTATATAGCAAGAGAAGGTCTCCATCCGGATCCGTCCGGGTGGAGACCTTCTCTTTTTGTATAGGTCTATAGACCTACAGCTTACTTGATAGAGGCCTCATAGATGCCATCAATAGAGGCACCGATGGTTTTATTGAACTCCTCATCGCTCTGCTGTGCAGAGAGACCCTCAGCGAGACCGCGAGAGAAGGAAGCGATGATGCCGTGATTCTTAGCCAGCAGCTCATTGGCGTGCTCGCGGCTGTAGCCACCGGAGAGGGCTACGACACGGACGATATTCTTGTGCTCGATGATCTCCTTGTAGAAGTTGTCTACCGTCGGGAGAGTAATCTTGAGCATCACGGGCTGATCCATCTTGTCGAGATGAGCGAGGATCTCGCGCTTGAGGATCTCCTCAGCCTTAGCCTTATCGGGGCAGTGGATGTCCACCTCAGGCTCGAGGATCGGCATCAGGCCGTGAGAGAGGATCTTTTTACCCCACTCAAATTGCTGTGCCACGATAGCCTTGATGCCCTCCTCATTGGCCTGCTTGATAACACTGCGCTCCTTGGTACCAAAGATATGGTGCTTCACAGCATCCTCGCAGAGGTCGTCGAGACCGGGGAAGTCCTTCATCAGCTGAACGCCGTCCTTCTCCTCGCAGAGACCCTTGTCGACCTTGAGGAAAGGTACGATGTGGAGGTTCTCCCAGAGGTAGTCGGGGGTCTTCTTGCCATCGATCTCACCGCGCATGGTGCGCTCAAAGAGGATCACACCGATGATCTTGTGCTCAGCAAAGCCGGGGCTCTTGATCATACGGGTGCGCATCTCGTGGATGAGCTCAAACATCTCCGTCTCATTGCTCCAGGCATCCTCGGTCAGACCGTAGGACTTCAGGGCCTTGGGCGTAGAGCCACCACTCTGGTCAAGGGCACCAATGAAGCCCTTGCCGTTTTTCATCTGTTCTAGCTGTTCCTTGTTCATCTCTTTTTTACCTTAATATAAATTGATTGGAGCTGTAATAATGTCTTGTCACTGCAGGGACTGATCCCTTTCTATCCTCAAAGATACAAATTTTCTCTAACCTATGTAGCACGAGTTACTGAAATCTTTTTGGATGATAGCACTTTTAACCTCTCTTCATAGTCTAAATCGACCCCGTCTCTCGTGGTGTGCGATCAGCTGGTCATACCGATCGACCACCTCGCCGACCACATCCTCCCAGGTGCGGGAGATCGTGTGGGGGATCCGATCCGCCACACGTTGCCGTCCCTCCACATCACGGATCGTCTCGATGATCTTTTCCGCATAGACGCGCGGATCATTTTGCCTGGCGATAAAGGCGTTGACCCCATCCTGGAACGGCGCAGCGCAGGTGGTCCCCTCCAGCAGCAGGCTCGGTGTATGCATCAGCGCCGCCTCGCGGATCACATTGCCATAGGTGTCATAGAGTGAGGGGAAAAGGAAGAGATCCGCCGCCGCATAGAACGAGAAGAGCTCGATCCTATCGTTGATTGCACCGGGGAATATCGCCTTGTCCTGCAGGCCTAAGCTCTTCGCCTTCTCGATAAACTTACCACGCGCCACACCGCTGCCGAGGGAGTAGAAGAGGAACTTCCGATCACCCAGCAGCGCGAGACTATCGAGGATCATCCCGATATTCTTGATCCTGATCTGCTGCCCGACGAAGAGGAAGAGCGGGGTCGCATCATCCAGCCCCAGCTCACGCCGCTTCCGCTCACGGAGTACGGACCAGTCCTCGCTCACCGTCTCTACCCCGTTGGGTACCACAGCGATCTGCCCCCGCTTCTCCCTAAATCCATACTCATGCATCGTCTCAAGGATAGACTCATCGGTGATCCACACTTGATCGGCATGGCGGTAAAACTCCATGATCCAGTCTTTCGCCAAATGGGAGAGGAAGCGACTCTTGGTCGCACCATAGAAGTCGTCCCGATACTTGGAGCGAAATGAGGCGATGAACGGAATATCCCGCCGGTGAGCGATCACCCGACCCATCCGCCCCGTGGTGAAGGGAGCGTGACAGTGGATGAGATCAAAGGGCAGGTGATACACCTCGCGAGACGCACTAGTGGGGATAAAGGGTAGCCCCACCGAGTAGGGAGGTCGAGGAGGCACGGGCACTGAGGGGATGCGAGTGATGGGGAAGGGCTCGGGCAACTCGGGCTCGCCCTTTGAGTATGGGACCACGACATGCACGTCTCGCCCCATCCTATACATCTGGATCGCATTATTGTAGACAACGGTACCCACCCCATCTACCGCCGGCTGGAAGCTGTCATTGAAAAGCCCGTACATATCTCGCTCAGTCGTGTGTGCTCGTTAGTATTACGGCACAAATATACCCATTACTTTCGCTCCTAAGTAACGAGCATCCGCCGCAGGGCGGCGCAAATCACCCTCAGCAACGCTGCTCCCCGTGTCCTCCTTCAGCAAGAGCCGCAACGACCTGCTTGCCCATACGCCA
>CAMXXM010000081.1 GCA_947253195.1 uncultured Porphyromonas sp. | reverse complement strand
ACAGGGGTCTATAGAGTTAGCTGGATCTCCGCCAGCAGGGAGTGACGGAGTGAAGAGGGGAAGTGGTCGAGTCGATAGCGACCGCCCACCTCGAGTCCCCAAAAGGGCTTGAGAGGCATAGGGAGATGGTACCTGGGTGCGATGCTGAGGCTGAGACACCTCGCTGTATTGGACCGATAGCTCTGCCGGAGATGAGCCGTCACCGACTCCTCCATCTCTGCCATAGGGAGCGTGAGCAGGCCGACAGCCTCAGGGGCATAGCTCACCTCAAGGGAGAGAAGGCCGTAGCTCCGCTCGCAGCGATGGGAGACCTCTCCATAGAGGACCATACGCCAACGGTCGAGACGGAGCTCCTTCTCCGGCTCGAGCACCCTTGTCCGGAGATGAAGATAGGCCACCTCGGGCTGCACAAGCCAGTGCCAGCCCGGCTGTCGATAGGCAGCATCGCCGAGAGAGAGCGAGAGCTTGCCCTCCACGGTACCGCGGTGAAAATTGGCGTTGTACCCTACGACGGGATAGGTCCCGGCCTTAGGCTCGCCTACGATATGTTCTACTCCGGAGCGGCTCTCGACACTTGCCTCGAGATCGAGTGCACCCATGAGTGCCCCCACCCGGTGCTGGTAGCCAATACTCAGCCTCCCCTGATGATCGGCATAGTGGTGGATCGGCACCTCATTCATATCACTCACCGCCTGCTCCAGTCGGCTATACCGGTAGCTAAGAAGAGCTCGCACGCCCTCGTCGGCGCTCCGGGGCAGGAGATGGAGCGCGGCCCCGAGCGACCGACCACGATAGTGGAGAGAGGGCTCATTGGTGTCAAACCTCCGGAAGCTGCCCCCGAGACCACTCATCAACCGCTGGAGACTGCCTCCGATAGGGCTATAGATCGCCACCCCACTCCGCTGCTTGTAGAGTCCATAGTCGAGCGAGAGTCCCACCTCGCAGGCAGCGACCGGTAGGGAGAGCCCGGTGGAGAGGCGTAGGTCAGAGACGATACTCCGAGGTCTCGGATCCACTGCGCGGTACTCCTGCTGAGAGCGGTAGTACATCTCCCCCGATAGTCGGAGCCGGGAGAGCTGATGGCTGTAGCCTCCACCGAAGGCATACCTCTCCGGCGACAGGTCTCCGCCCTTTTCGTCAGCCATGATATAGGGGTAGAGTCGATCGTAGTCAGAGGTGCTGCGCCACTTCACCTCCTTCACACGCCCATTGGCATAGTCGGCAAAGCCCCAGAGGTGCTCCCTTGTCGACGGGAGGAGATAGGTCTTCGCCCGGAGCCGTGCGATGCTCTCACCCCGTCCCCGCTCATCATAGAGCGACTCTGTCTCGTTTCGTCCCTCGTACCGAGCAGCGAAGGAGGAGAGGGAGTTGCGGTACTGCCTGTGATGGAGTGCCACCTGATCAGTGTAGCGGAGCCACAGCTGCTGCCAGGCGATCGCGCGCTCGTAGGATCGATCGGCCACGCTGAGCGTATCCGCAGCGCGGGCGTTCATCACGGTCATTAGGGCGAGGAGAAGAAGGAGATGGCGTCTCATAGCATCCGGAGCATTTTGATCTCACAGGTCTCCTCCGTGTCCAGAAAGAGCTGCGCCGTAGCCGACCCTCTGACCCAGACCGTCTCGCCGCTCTCCAGGAGGAGTGTCCCCTCCACCCGGACATCGTAGAGCCCGCGGTAGAGTTCGTCCGTATAGGCAGAGGTGGTGACGGAGTTGCGGGTGGTGGTAAGGCGGGTATTGAGATTTTCCCACTCGATCTTATAGCTCTGGCGGACCACGGGTGAGGGGGCGCTGTAGTCCAGCCGGAGCGTCACGCGGCTCATCACGTCCGGACGCTCCGGCCGGTGGCAGGCGGACAGCCCCACGAGGAGCAGGAGTGCGATCAGGGTCTGAAGCTTTGTCATAGATTGATCATCATTTCCATACCGAAGTAGGGGGTCTGATTGCGCCGGATCACGAAGCCCTTTCGCTCTATGTCCGGACTGTAGTCAAAGATCTTATTGACGAAGAGTGCGACCCGCAATTTACGCTCAAAGAGGGACTTCGTCGCCTTCAGGTTCGTGATCATCATGAAGGGGACCACGTACCGCTCGAAGGAGCTCTCGGTGTAGGTTCGCTTGAGCCACTGCAGCCGAGCATCGCCCTTATCTGCCGCAGTGAAGGGGCGTCGCTCTCCATCTGAGAGGGAGATGAAGTAGTCGGGATAATTGGAGAGAGGCATCTTCTGCGAGGAGGAAAACCAATTGGACTGAAAGGAGAGCGAGAGTCCCAGTCCGATCTTAGGGAGGTAATTGTCGAGCCGAAGGTCGGTATTGAGTATCTCGCGAACCAGTATCTCATTATCCTGATAGATGCCCACGTAGGGGACCTCGCGCCCGCCGAGGACGGCTCTCGGGCGCTCATACTGCGGGAGACTATTCCGATAGGTGGTCCTAAACCACGCTCCCGACAGCGTCACGCGGGTATTGAGGAAGGTGTACCTCGGAGTGCTCATCACCCACTCCACGCCACTCTTATCGGTCTCGCTTCCATTCGTATCGAGAGGGAGCAGACGGAAGTCTCGTGTATCCCTGTACTTGAAGTCCCTGATGTCCGGCTTAGCTGTCAGGGTGGCATAGTCGACCGACTGTGGATCGTAGTACCGGAAGTCTGCGATCCGTAGCTCAGTATCCTTGCGGAAGCCACTCCGCATCTGCTCCCGGAAGCAGGTCAGAGTGGCGGAGTAGCCGGCATAGTCGAGATCGAGGCGGAGCTCACCCTTGACGTTCTTCGCCGGTGCCAGCTGCTTATTATCCGGGTCATAGATATATGTTCGCATATAGACCAGGCGGTAGTCCGGATTGCTGTGGTAGTAATTGAGCTCCACAAAGTCGTCGTAGATCGTGTCCGGGTAGAGCTGCTCCATGGAGGGAAACATGCTGAGGCTCCCTACACCACCATTCACCCGGACCCTCAGAGGGCGACCGGCCACCTCTATCGGGGCAAAGCTCCAGCGGGCGTTGAGTCGGATGTCCGGATACCACCGACCACACATCCGGTAGGAGCGATCAAGGGCGAGAAGACTATTTGCCACCACCCCGGCCATCAGGGTCAGGGAGTGCTCCCGGATCGGCAGTGTCATCTCATCCTCCACGAAGAGGGAGAGGTCCGACCTACCAGGGACGTCGTAGAAGGGTCGGGGACGACTGCCGGAGAGCCAGAAGAGGGGGCGATCGAGGTCGAAGATCGCCCCTCGCCCAATATTCTTACTGTAGCTCCAGTCAGCTCCATATTTCAGCCGATGCCGGCTGCGGCCAAGGTCGAGACGACTACTGCCCTTGAGCTTGAGATAGAGGTAAAGCGGTCTGCTATCTACGGTGTGAGAGGCGAAATAAGTGCGGGGATAGTACCGCCCCTCATGCTCCCCCTCCACGCGGGTAGTCAGGTAGGGGACATCCCGGCTCATCACCATATCCTTGGTGATGGCGGTCCGGTTCCACGTGTGGGAGAGGGACAGGGTCAGATCCACGGCACTGAGCCAGGGATTCTCCGTCGGGAGGTAGGAGAGACTCTCTGAGAGGGCGAGGCGATGGTTGCCCGACCGGTAGGTATCCAAGGGGGTGACATCAAGGTCCTGATCCCGCTTGCGGTCATTGAGCGAACCGGTATAGTCGATGCTGGAGAGCGAGGAGAGGCTGCCTATCGTCCCCGACCATCGTCCGGAGAGACGGAGCGAACCGGTGATGCGCTCGTAGCAGTCACGTACGCTCCGGGGATCGGAGTAGGCACTGAGGTAGCCGATGCTGCTGATGAGATTGAGCCGGTCGGGGAGGAGGTCGACCCCCTTGGAGAGGAAGAAGAGCTTGCTGGACATATCCGACTTGAAGCGCCCGGTGAGCTCGTCGGTCCACTGCTTACGCTTTACCTTGATGAGACCGCTCGTCAGGTCGGAGTGCTCCACGGAGGGGATCCCCTGCACCACCTCGATGCTCTCCACGTCATCGGTGGAGATGGAGCGCATATCCACGCCGGCATTGATCGGCACCTGAGTCGAGTAGACCCCATCACTCCCATACATTCCCTTGAGCCCGGCATCCATCTGCACCGGGACGCCATCGATGAGAAATCTCGTCCCCATGGAGGAGGTATTGTACTGCGACTGATTGACCCTCGGGAGCAGATTATGCTGCCCTACGATGGGGAGGGATGCCTCCCGCAGTCGGATGATATCCGGCGAGGTGAGGAGAGGATCGGAGGAGAAGCCTCCCGGGAGCAGCTCCAGCACATCACCGATGCTGGAGGGCTGGAGCAGCGTCATCGCCTCTCTCCCTATGAGAGACGAGGTGACCATACCCTTGGAGGGCTTAGCCGTCACCACCACCTCCTGGAGCTCATCAGTGCTGTCCCGGAGCTTGAGAGTAAAGGCGTGCTGCTCCGGAGTGATGCGTACCCGTCGCTCGTAGGGCTGATACCCGATGTAGGTCGCGCGGATCAGGTACTCCCCGGGGATCACTCTCCGGAGTGTCAGGATACCCTTTGCGTCCGTGGCCCCTTTGTACTCCCGCTGTCCACCCTTCACTTTCACAATCGCCCCGGGGAGAGGCGTCCCATCACTCGAGTCCACGACCGTGAGTGTCACCACCGTCTGCCCCTGCGCCACTAAGAGCAGAGAGAAGAGGGATAGGAAAATCCAGCAGAGTCGCCTCATAGGAGCAGGAAAAGGAGGGGAATGAGTATCCCTAAGACAAGCTCCAGCCCGCCAACCCCTCTGAGTCCTTTCTTACCACGAGCAAGGAAGAGACCCGAGAGGGTGATGACAATGAGGGCTATCGCGAAGAGGTCAGAGAAGTAGGTCCACCAGCGACCGGGATTGTAATGGAGGCGTACAAAGTCGCCGAGGAGCGGCCGCTTCCGTAAGCGGTCATACACGCCGGCACCGGTCCGGAGATCCACCTCGAGAGTGGAGCCACCTCTGAGGAAGACCTTCATCGTCCTCTCATCCGGATAGTAGTGCTTCGTATAGTGACCTTTCTCTCCGATCTCATCGAGGAGTGTCTCTATCTCCGCCATAGTGACTGACCCTTTCGCTCGAGGGGTCTCGGCCAGTGCACAAGGGAGCTCTATCCTCCTCGCGGAGTAGGTAGGATTGAGCTCATCCCGGTGATTCATCAGGATACCGGAGAGGGCATAGATAATGACAACCCCGGCAAAAAAGAAGGAGAGATGCCTATGGAGCCACCGGCATGCCTTCATCATACTCTTAGACCGATCCTCTCCGGGACTACATCCCATAGTCCGAGAGATCAGAGGATTTCGTAGGAGAGCCCCTCCATGTGGTAGAGGCTGACGTAAGCCTTACCCTCCCTCTCCGTGCGCTCTGCAATGCGGGACCGGAAATTGGCAATCCGCTCCCGGGCGGTATTGGCCTCCGCCTCCGCATTGGCCTTCATATCGGCAGCGCAGCCACTCTTCCCCTGAGTCTCCTTAGCCTGATCGGCGATCTGAGCCTCCCACTGAGCGAGGTAGTCCTCGTCGATGCGGTCCTCCACCAGGACACCGGACACCCGTACGATGCTATTGACTGTCTCCTGGGGAAAACTGCCGATCGACTCACCCGCCTCTACACGGAGAGTCTTGGTATCGTCGCTGCCCATGAGGAAGATCTTTCCTCCTCCATGCTTGCAGATATGCGTACAGATCCCCTCGACCTTGATGGTATCACCGACCAAGCTATCCGGGTCTGCCAATACCTGATCCACCTCGAGGGCGGCAGGGGTCTCCTCCTCCGCGGAGGCTTGTGTCTTACTCTTATTACTATCACCCCCACAGGATGCGAGGCCGAGGGTCATGCCGAGGAGCAGCGTAAGGCTCCACTTGCTGATCAGAGTCATCTTTCTTCCTTAATCTTATAGTGATGCAATTAGGGACTATTCCCTATATCGCTGCAAAGATGACCCTAATCAAGGCGTAAGCCCATCCCTACAGGTAGGTATTTCATTACTTAACACCTACCCACCATCGGGTATTTTGGGCAGACCCGATCCTTACCGGAAGACGAAGTAGACCGCCAGGACGAGGCAGACAAATGCGGCGAGGTGATTCCACTGCAGCGGCGTACCCCGGAAGAAGATCACCGTGAAGAGCGTAAAGACCGTGATCGAGATCACCTCCTGGATCACCTTGAGCTGCAGCAGCGTGAAGGCTCCCCCATTACCCACAAAGCCATACCGATTGGCCGGCACCTGGAAGGAGTACTCCATCAGCGCCAGCCCCCAGCTCAGCAGGATCACCACATAGAGCGGTGTGCTGTCCCGGAGTATATGCAGCTCCTGGAGCTTGAGATGCCCATACCAGGCAAAGGTCATAAAGACATTAGAGACCATCAGCATCGCCACCGTCAGCCATCCATTCATATCAGCACGTACACCTTAATATATTGGGTAAAGAAAAAGCCGTCCTCCCATCAAGCGCACGAAGGTACGAAGTAATGCCCCCACGGCAAAGGAGCCTAAGACCGACACACACCGGCCTGGCAGTCAGCAGATAGCAGAGGTGCAGATCTAATATTGGTATTAGCCCGGACTAATATCGGTATTAGTGATCTCTATTACCGATATTAGTAATCTCTAATACCGATATTAGTCTGAGGGCACCGCCGCCCATCCCCAATGCATTTTCCCTATGCGATTCCTGAAAAAAGTACACAGTTGATTGAATATTACTAGGACTGTA
>CAMXXM010000080.1 GCA_947253195.1 uncultured Porphyromonas sp. | reverse complement strand
TACACCCATAAGGTTTCGTCGGCAGCGTCAGATGTGTATAAGAGACAGCAACATACCCTCACGGGCCGGCAATGCGATCAGGCGTCCGTGTCTCGGAACCTTTTTGAGAGGACAACCGCTGTTGTCCATCGCACTAAGCGGTGCAAAGGTACGTGATTTATGGCATGCGACAAAATACTCATCCCTAAGTATCAGGGTTTTCCCACTCCCAGAGAGGAATAGACTGGACGCATGCCACCCTACCGGCACCGAGGTGCCATCAGCTCTCTCTGTAGGTGACTAATGACAGAGAAGTCACCAATGGGGCGTCATTTTGTCACCGGCAGACTTGTCAGGCGAGACTTGGCACACTTTTCCCTAAGTCAATAGTGAAAGCAAAGACAATTTCAATCATTATTCAGCAACTCAATTATGAATATCAAACCGTTAGCAGATAGGGTACTCATTGAGCCCGCAGAGGCAGAGAAGACTACTGCATCAGGCATCGTCATCCCTGACTCATCCGAGAAGAAGCCGGTCCGCGGCAAGGTCATCGCCGTAGGCGAGGGCACCAAGGATGAGAAAATGGTGCTTAAGGAGGGAGATCACGTCCTTTATGGCAAGTACGCAGGTACTGAGGTAGAGGACGGAGACACGAAGTACCTCATCATGCGCCAGAGCGATGTGCTCGGCATCATTGAGTAATCAATCGTAAGTAGAAACATCAAAAAGAATCAAATCACAACACTATATGGCTAAGCAAATCAAGTACAGCACTGAGGCAAGGACCCTCCTGAAGGATGGTGTTGACAAGCTCTCCGATGCGGTTAAGACGACTCTCGGACCGAAGGGACGCAACGTGATCTTGGATCGCAAGTTTGGCGCTCCCCACATCACTAAGGATGGTGTGTCCGTAGCCAAGGAGATCGAGCTGGAGGATCCGTACGAGAATATGGGTGCCCAGCTGGTCAAGGAGGTAGCCTCTAAGACCAATGACGACGCCGGAGACGGAACCACCACCGCTACAGTCCTCGCCCAGAGCATCATCAGCGTTGGACTCAAGAACGTCGCTGCAGGTGCTGCCCCTCTGGAGATCAAGAGAGGTATCGACAAGGCCGTCAAGGTCATCGTCGAGGATCTAAAGAAGCAGAGCGTAGAGGTGGGTACCGACCTGAAGAAAGTCGAGTACGTCGCCACACTCTCTGCCAATGGTGACGAAGAGATTGGCAAGCTGATCGCTGAGGCCTTCGGTAAGGTGAAGAAGGAGGGTGTCATCACTGTTGAGGAGGCTAAGGGTATGGAGACTTATGTTGATGTCGTTGAGGGAATGCAATTCGACAAAGGCTATATTTCCCCTTACTTCGTGACCGACACGGACAAGATGCTGACGGAGTTTGACAACCCCTACATCCTGATCTACGACAAGAAGATCAGCAACATCAAGGACATCCTCCCCATCCTCGAGAAGGTGTCTCAGAGCGGTCGTCCACTCCTGATCATTGCTGAGGACGTTGAGAGCGAGGCACTCGCCACCCTCGTGGTGAATAAGCTCCGTGGCATCCTCCAGATCGCAGCTGTCAAGGCTCCCGGCTATGGTGACCGCCGTAAGCAGATGCTTGAGGATATCGCCATCCTTACCGGTGCCACTGTGGTGAGCGAGGAGGTCGGTCTCAAGCTCGAGAACGCTACCGCTGATATGCTCGGAAGTGCCGAGAAGATCAGCGTGGACAAGGATCACACCACCATCGTAGGTGGCAAGGGAGACAAGGATGCTCTCGCCAATCGTGTCAGCCAGCTCCGTAATCAGATCGAGGCTACCACATCCGATTACGACCGTGAGAAGCTCCAGGAGCGTCTCGCCAAGCTCGCCGGTGGAGTAGCCGTCCTCTACGTCAGCGCCCCGAGTGAGGTGGAGATGAAGGAGAAGAAGGACCGCGTCGATGACGCTCTGAGCGCCACTCGAGCAGCCATCGAGGAGGGAACTGTCCCTGGTGGTGGTGTCGCCTACATCCGTGCCCAGAAGGCTCTCGAGGGTCTCAAGGGTACCAATGATGATGAGCAGACAGGAATCGATATCATCTGCCGCGCTATTGAGGAGCCGTTGCGTCAGATCGTTGCCAACGCCGGCAAGGAGGGTGCCGTAGTGGTACAGAAGGTCCGCGAGTCTGAGGGTGACTATGGATACAATGCACGCGAGGATCGCTTCGAGAACCTCCGTGAGTCCGGTGTCATCGACCCGACCAAGGTATCACGTGTCGCCCTTGAGAATGCTGCCTCCATCGCAGGTATGTTCCTCACCACTGAGTGTGTGATCACCGACATCAAGGAGGATGAGTCTGCCATGAATCCTGCCGCAGGTATGCCGCAGGGAATGTAATATCGCCCTGACTGAGCCTAAGTCGGCTCAGTACAGATAAGTCTGAAAAGGCTGCCGACCCTCAGTGGTCGGCAGCCTTTTTTGTACCCCGTAGGTCTGGAAAAGGTAATCAAGACACCTAAAGGGTATGGTATGAGTCGGATCAATCGGTCTCCTGATGAACTTAACCTGAGCTCGTGTCACGGAAAGACCACTTAATTGGCCACTTCTGATTACATTTGTCGTTAGAATTAATCATAGGAGTAATATGGACAATTTGATCACAGCCACAGGTAATATCAAGGCCATCGGGGTGCTTACCTCCGGAGGCGATGCACCGGGGATGAATCCCGCCATCCGTGCGGTAACGCGTACCGCCATCTACAATGGGATCAAGGTGTATGGTATCTACCGGGGATACAAGGGGCTCATTGACGATGAGATCAAAGAGCTGGCCACTGAGGATGTCAGTAACATTATCCAGAGAGGAGGCACCTTCCTAAAGACCGCACGCTGCAAGGAATTTATGACCGATGAGGGTAGCCAGATAGCATGCGACAATCTTGTCAAGCACGGGATAGACGCTCTGGTGGTGATCGGTGGAGATGGCTCCCTGAGCGGCGCCCGGAAGTTTGCCAGTGACCACAATTACCCCATCGTAGGCATCCCCGGGACAATCGACAACGACCTCGGTGGAACCGACCAGACGATAGGCTACGCCACAGCCCTCAATACGATCATGGACGCAGTCGACAAGCTACGCGACACAGCCAGCTCGCACAACCGGCTTTTCATCGTGGAGGTGATGGGACGTGATGCGGGATTTCTGGCACTCAATGGAGCCATTGCCAGTGGTGCCGAGGTTGCGGTGATACCGGAGTTTAAGAGCTCAATGGATCAGATGAACTGGATGGTCGAGAATGGGTTCCGAAAGACAAAGAACTCTGCCATAGTCCTTGTGGCTGAGAGTCCCGCCACCGGAGGCGCTCAGGCACTAATTGAGAGGATCCACGAGTCGCACCCTCAGTGGGAGGCCCGGGCTGTGATCCTGGGTCACATCCAGCGCGGTGGCAGCCCCGTCGCAGGCGACCGTATCTTAGCCAGTCGCTTGGGTGTCGCTGCTGTCGATGCTCTCCTTGATGGACAGCGCAATATTATGGTCGGCATCCGAGACAATAGGGTCGTCTACATTCCTTTCTCCAGTGCCATCAAGGGTGCCAAGACGATCAGCGAGGAGGACTACCGAGTGCTCAATATACTATCACTATAAACCTCACATAACCTATGCCAGCATCGGCCAAGACACCACGCATACTTAACCCCAAGTATAGCTCTACGAAAGATCCTCTGAAGTACCTCCTCTTTGCCGTCGACCTCGATGGTACATTAGTAACGGACGACAAGCAGATCACCCCAGCTACAGCCAATGCCATTCGGGAGATCCTCGAGATGGGCATGACCGTCGCCTTAGTATCTGGGAGACCGACCTTTGGCTGCGAGCATATTGCGGATCAGCTCCAGCTTGCGAAGTATGGCGGGTATATTATCTCCTACAATGGTGCCAAGATCACCTCATGCATTGACAATGATGTCCTCACCCGATCGACCATCTCACGGGAGACGGTCGGTGAGCTCTACGACTTCCTCAAGGGGTACCCTGTGACAATGATGACCTACACCCGCCACGAGATCATCACTGAGGATGCTGATAGCCTCTACGTCCGCCAGGAGAGCCAGATAGACAATGGGATGCCGATACGCCAGGTGCCCAACCTCAAGGAAGCGCTCGTGAGAGACCCCTACAAGTGTGGCATTGCCGGTGACCCGGAGGTGATCGGCAAGCTGGCTATCGAGCTGCAGGAGCGATTTAGTGGAAAGCTTAATGCGATCCTCTCCGGCCCGATCTTCATCGAGGTGATGAGCCCCTATGTGGACAAGGGGAAGGCACTCAGCTTCCTCATGTCCGAGATGGGGATTGAGCGAAGCCGGGTGATCGCCGTCGGTGATGCCAATAACGACATCCCGATGCTCCAGGCTGCCGGACTGGGAGTGGCGATGGCTAATGCCAACGAGATGGTCAAGCAGGTGGCAGACTACGTCACCACCTCCAATATGGAGGAGGGGATCCAGCACCTACTTAATAAATATATATTGCATCCGGAGCAGTCCGCTGCACATCCTGAGGTGGACTTCATCAACGCGATGCAGAAGGATACCCTTATGGAGACACTCGGGATGAAGTGCACGCTCCTTGAGGAGGGCTACGTGGAGTGTACGATGCCGGTCGACCGCCGCACCTGCCAGCCTATGGGGATCCTCCATGGCGGTGCCTCACTCGCCCTCGCTGAGACAATAGCCGGCTACGGGTCGGTCTACCTGCTGAGCCAGGATGAGACGATGGTGGGAATGCAGGTGAGCGGCAGCCACGTGCACTCCGCTAGGCTCGGCAATACACTGACGGCCAAGGCAAAGATCATCCACCGCGGACGCTCGACTCACCTCTGGGATGTGGAGATTTACACAGAGATGGGGACTCTTGTCTCCTCTGTCCGTGTACTCAATAGCATCCTGCACAAGCGGTAGTTTTTCGTTTCTTTTAGTACATTTGACCGTCGCAAAGGGTCTTTGGCCATTGCAACCTTTAATTTAGAATAGCTCAGTCGCGTAGCTCATAAGCACATCTACGCGTGCATCCTTAAGCGTGCCGTCGCTTACCCCTCTCCCCGGGCTCGGAGATGGTGCCGCGAAAGGGTGCTACAAACTTTACTTGTAATGATATGGACACGATCATCATCGTTGCTTCATTTGCGGTCGGTATGCTCATCGGGGCACTGATCAACCGACGATCCAAGAGGCTCACAGTCCCCTCTTGGCTCTCATCCGTCATCATCTGCATCTTGCTCTTCCTGCTTGGCATTGAGATTGGCAACGACCACGATGCGATCAATTCCCTCGGCCAGATCGGTATCTCGGCCCTCTTGCTCACGATCGGGGCAGTAGTATGCAGCGTCCTACTCGGATGGGGGATGTGGCGATTTATAGGGAAGTATATGGAAAAGAAAAATCAGCCATCACATAAGCAATGAAAGACAGCCTGATCATCTTTGCCTGCCTCATCGGCGGCGGACTTGTAGGATACTTTATGGGAGACAACGTCCCCGCGATCCTACTCGACTCACGAACCTCAATGTTTGTGATCTACATCCTCCTCTTCGTCATCGGGCTAAACTTAGGTACCGACATGGAGAAAGTGAAGCTTATGCTCAAGATGCCTTGGATCATCTGGACGCTCCCCGTCTTCACCTGCATCGGTAGTATCTGCGGAGCTGCCTTTATGACCCTATTTACCCCAAGTATCACAGGACTGGAGGGTGCGGCCATTGGTGCCGGTCTCGGGTGGTACTCTCTCTCGAGTATCATCATCGGATCCTATGGAGCTGCCTCGCTCGCGACTGTCGCCTTGATCTCAAATATCATACGAGAGGCGACCGCCCTCCTGATGGTCCCACTCATAGGGAATAAGATCGGGCCTATGGCATCGATCTCTCTCTGCGGAGCCAACAGCGCCGACGTCTGCCTCCCGGTGGTGCAGAAGTCTGTAGGTACCAGCTACACGATCCCCTCTATCTTCCACGGCATAGTGACTAATATCTTGGTGCCTGTGCTGGTGGGATTTTTCTGCGAGCTCATCTACGTGATCTGAGAGACGATCTGACTACTTTTATTACATTCAATATTACTCCAACATTTATGGACAAAACCATGAAGCTGCTCGCAGTGTCGCTCCTGACACTGGCAGCCCCCCTTGCTGCCCTGGGACAGGCGGAGGATGCGGGATGGATCAGGAACACCGCCCTCAGCCCAGATGGAAAGGTGGTCGCCTTTACCTACCAAGGGGATATTTTCACCGTACCGGTGAGCGGTGGCATCGCCACACAGATCACGTCCAATCCTGCGTACGACACGGCACCGGTCTGGAGCCCCGATGGACAGAGCATCGCCTTCTCGTCTGACCGGGAGTTCGGCACCTTCCACGTCTATCTCACATCCCGTCAGGGCGGTCAGGCAAGGAAGCTGACTTACATCAATGGCAAGACACAGACGCCGGTCGCCTTCTTAGACAACGAGACCATCCTCTACGAGTGCGGCTATCGCACCACCAAAGAGTCGGGCATCTTCCCCGGTGGCTCCTTCTCTCAGGTCTACAGGATCAAGACCACCGGAGGGCGTCCGCACCTCTTCTCCGCCTTTACGATGAAGATGCCGTCGATCAATCGCACGGACGGACGCATCCTCTTTACCGATTTCAAGGGGTACGAGGATCCTCTGCGGAAGCACCACAAGTCTCCCGTCGCCAGAGATATATGGATGTGGACGCCGGATGGCAGTATGGGCAAGTTTGCCAAGATCACTTCCTTCGAGGGCGAGGATCGTAATGCCATCTGGCTCCCGGGGGAGGAGGCTTTCCTCTTCCTGAGCGAGCGAGATGGCAACTTCAATGTCTACCGCGCCACTCTCGCTGACCC
>CAMXXM010000079.1 GCA_947253195.1 uncultured Porphyromonas sp. | reverse complement strand
GGGTAGTCGAGTGGTAGGGAGCGCTCCAGACCCTCTGCAAGTGCTTTATCCAGCCCCAGAGTAGCGACACCCCAGGCAGCTCCCGGGAGGAGGCTGTGGAGTGCCTCAGAGGGCTTCTGTCGCGTGAGCACCACGGTCGGGATGGGCAGCTTTCCGGACCGGTCAGTGATGGCGCCGAGGTCGCGGAGGATGTGGTCGGACGGCTCGTGGGCATCGTGTGCCAGCACGAGGAGGTAGTAGCCCCGCCCCGTGGTGCTGAGGAGGGAGCGCTCCTCGCCCTCGAGATCCTCGTAGAGCGACTCGGAGTCGAAGTTTCCGATCACCGCTAGGGCGCCCTCCTCCCGGTCGAAGTCGATCGCCATAGGTGCCCCGCAACTCATCCTGCGGATGGAGGCGAGGACGGTGCCGTCGGCAAGCCTGCTGCCGGTGAGGAGGAAGTTGTCCGGATAGAGGAGCGACTTGCCCTGCAGGTCGGTGTAGGGAACCATGTCATCGAAGTAGTAGGTGCTCATCTGTCCGTCGGCAGGATCGAAGTAGCCGATGGTGAAGTGAGACGTGTAGTGGGGCGTGCGGACGGTATTCGACCCCTGCTCGTAGGTGAGCTGTAGAGGGCAGTCGGCAGCGGACTCTTTCTCCTCCTTTAAGAATGGGATCACCCGCTCCCTACTCTCGTCGTCGCGGTAGCGGACGACGCTGTTGCCGAAGTCGAACCACGCCGGCACCTTGGCCGTGCGGAGCAGTCGGATCAGCAGGACGGTGAGGGAGCGCTGGTTGCCTCGCCGGAGGATCCAGGTGGAGGCGGGCGTCATGGGAAGATTGAGCGGATTGTACTGCTTGTCGTAGGCGAGCTGTCTCACTCGCTCAAGGATCCGGGTGACCCGCTCCTCTCGGCTGAGCTCCTCACTGCCGAGGATCCGCTCGCAGATCAGATCCAGCTCCGGCTGCTGGGGCGCTATCGGCTCGCGGTCCATGGCTCGCGGGCAGTAGATCATCGGCTCCTGCCAGTCGACGTCGGTGAGATCCCGGTCGAGCACCTGCTCGAGGGCGGTGATGGAGACATCGTGGAGATCTTTCTCGGTAAGCGAGGAGAGGAGGAGCAGCGCGTGATGCAGACGACCGCTCTCAGCCGAGTGGCGGAGGAAGCTCTCTATCGTGGCGTGGTATCCGCGGCTCTTGGGGAAGAGGTCGAGGAGCAGTGAGCGATCCTCACCGGTGGCGCCCAGCTCGTCCGCCAGTGAGGCGGCCTGCTCTGCTGTGGGGAAGGTGGCGGTGTAGGCTCCACGGACCGCATCCTCCTCGGCGAGCAGGCGGGCATTCTCTGCCGCCTGAGCCTCGGTGTAGCGAACCTCCGGTGTCTGCTCTACCGGCGGAGTGAGTCGCAGGTGCTGCTCTGTCGGGATGGTGTCGAGCGGACGGAGGGTCAGCTCGAGGGTGCTGCCGCCCTCCTTATTGGTCATCTTCTCCATCGCCACTAAGTCCTTGCCCTTGGAGGCAAAGATCACCACATCCCCGAGACCAAGGTTGGTCACCGCTTCCCCTCGGTCATCAGTCGTGCGGGTGACGAGGGGATAGAGCTCGGCGTAGTTGTAGATGCGATAGGTGACGGTGGCGCCCTTGACCGGCTTACCGGCCTCGTCCAGGACACGGACGGTCATCGGTGCGGTGCGGATGTAATTGGGCGTCACATTGAGCTCGGTGAAGCAATCGTTCTTGCTCAGCACCTCCTCGTCGCCATCGTAGTCACCGAAGGCGGTGGTGTGGAGCATCATCGCCCGCATCACCGGGGCGTCAAACCAAGCGTTGTCGAGCACCGGGGCTGGTTCGCTTGCCCCGAGGTAGTGCCACTTACCATCGACCCAAGCCTCGACCCAGGCGTGGTTGTCGTCCGTATGCGCCCAGCGGGGCGTATAGACCTGACGTGCCGGTATGCCCACGGTACGGAGTACCGCGACGACGAAGGTACTCTGCTCACCGCAGCGGCCGAGGGCGTTCCGCAGCGTGGCCATGGGGCCGGAGGTTCGCCCATCGGAGGGCTGGTAGGTGATGTGCTTATGGGCCCAGCGATTGAGCGCCAGCACTGCCTGCTCCATGGTCATGGTATCGACGAGGGCGGACAACTCATCGTAGTAGGTGGTCCGGAAGTCATCCAGCACCTCGTTATTGACCCGCTTGGGGAGGACAAAAGCACGGAAGAGCGTCCCGGGAACCTTTTTCCCCCACGGCATCTCCTCCCTCGCCCGAAGGGTCACCCGGACATTATCCAGATGGTAGGCAATGCTGTGATCCATAAGGTCCGGCAGACTCATATAGGCGTAGAGGTAGGTCATGGCGTCCCGCTCCTCGGCGGTCACATCGACGAAGCGGAGGGAGTCGGTCGGAGAGACGATGCCGAGGGTGTCGATCTTCGTCTCGAGGGCTTTCTCCGCACGAGTCATCACGTCGGAGGGAAAAAGCGACTCGCTCCGACCCCCGCCGCATGAGGTGGCGAAGAGAGTCAGAGCGAGTAGAAGAGTAAGGGGTGTAAGTCTATTCATGGCTAACGGTTTTATTTACAGACCAAAGTTAGCCAGAAAAACTTAACCGTCAGAAGCCAAACTGGAACTGCATCCGGATGTGGTGATCCATCGGACCGTGCCCCTCGCCCTGCGGAGCGACGAGGCGATACTCCAGCTGCCAGCGGGAGAGCTTGCTCAGCCAGTGCTGCACACCGAGCGTGCTGGTGAGGAGACTGCCGGGGCCCATACCGGTCTTGAGGTAGTCCACGGAGGCGACGAAGTCGTACCGCTTGGTCATATGTGCCACAGCGGTGAGGTAAGCACCCTGACCGCTGACCTCGGCATCCTTGCCATACATATACTCACCCGTAAGGGAGACCGGCTTGGTGGTCAGCTGCACGGCACCACTAACGCGGTGACGGATATAGGGAGCACCCGCCTCGACCCCCTTGCCCGCCGCCATCGCGTGGAGTTCACCACCGAGGTAGGAGGCGTGGAGCGTCAGCATGGGGGTGGGGCGCAGGTAGAGCGCACCGCCATACATCTTAGAGGTGCCGAGGTCGAGCTTATTCATCCCTTGACCGTTCATCACCGCCAGCTTGTAGGAGAGCACCCTGCCCCAAAGGTCACCCGACAGCTCGAGACCAATGTCCCTCCCTGAGGTGCCCGAGTAGAGCGGATCCATCCCCACGCCGGCGAAGCAGACCGTCGGCATGGTCCCGCCAAGACTCAGCGGACTGAGGAAAGGCGCCACCTGGTTCTCCAGCCCGAAGGGCGTCTTCATCTGCCCCACGCGGAAACTCAGCTCGGGGGCAAAGCGGTAGGACATGTGGAGCTCCTTGAGTATCGCGGGACTATTGAGCTGAAAGAGGATAGCCGCACTCCACCGGTCGGTGATGCGGATAGTCCCCATAAGCTCTGACTTATTGACGCCAAAGGAATTTTTCCCCGGACCCAAGAGGGCATCGTAGTAGACCTGACCATACCCGTGAACCTCGAGGCGTTTTTCCTTATCGAAGTGGTGGTGCCTCTGCGCCGACAGAGCCGGCACCAGCGTCAGGAGGAGAAGGAGTGAGAGTAGTACTTTTTTCATAAGATAAAGAAGTGCATTTAGTGACCTGCAGAGCGCCAGCGACAGAAGCGCTCCTCTGCTATATCTGTAAAAATAAATAGGATAAATCCGGTGATGCTCAGGACGACGATACCGCCGTACATATCGATGTAGTCAAAGCGCATCCACGCATCGGTGATGAAGTACCCCATGCCGCGCTCTGTGCCGTAAGTCTCGGTGACAAAGAGGACCGAGATCGCCGTGCCGATGGCGACACGTAGGGTGGAGAGGATATCCGGCAGCGCAGCCGGCAGGAGGATGTACCGCAGGACACACCACCGATCGGCGCCGAGAGAGCGGGCGATGTGGAAGCTCTCCCGGGGGATATTCGTGAGGCTGTCGCGGACGTTGACGATCACCTGGAAGATCAGGATCAGGACGATCATCGCCACCTTGCCGCCGTCCCCCAGCCCGGCGATCAGCATCACGATGGGCAGGAGGGCGAGCTTCGGGATCGGATAGGCGAGGTAGGTGATGGCATTCATGGCCCGCCCGAAGGGGCGATAGCTGTAGATCAGCCAGGCGATGACCAGACCGAGCAGCAGCGCAATGGGGATGCCGAGGAGGATCCGATAGAGACTCGCCAGGAGGTGCGGTTCCATCTTCCCCACGAGGAGCTCCGGCAGATGACGGTATACCACCAGCGGGGAGATCAAGGCTCCCTCTCCGATGAGGAGATAGGCAGCGTACCAGATCACGTTGATCAGCAGCGTGCCGACGAGGAAGCGGTAGGTGATGCTGTCCGGTCTCATGACTTGATCTCCTCTGCGATGCGCTCCGCCGATGCCCCTCTCGTCTCAGAGAGGATGCGTCCCGGCGTGCCACCCATGACGATCACTCGCTCAGCCAGTCCGGCGATCTCCTCGACATTGTGGCTCACGAGGATCGTCGTCAGTCCGAGACTGCGGCGGAAGTGCTGCAGGAGCGCCCTACTCCGCTCTGCCGTCCCGATGTCGAGTGCCGAGAAGGGCTCATCGAGAAGCAGCAGGTCCGGGTCCTGCACCATCGCCCTCGCCAGAGCGACCCGCTGTTGCTGCCCGCCACTCAACTCGCGCGGATAGCGATCGACGAAGGGGGCGATCTCGAGGGTCTGCAGCACCTCATCCAGGCGGGAGAGATTGGGACACTCCTTTCCCCCTAGCGTATGGGGAAGGAGAATATTCTCTCGCACCGTCATCCACGGGAGGAGGGCCAGTCCCTGAGGGACCAGCGCCACGGAGTGGACCTTGGGATCCGGGGGCAGATCATCGATCAGCACTGTCCCCTCATAGTCGGTGATGATCCCCGAGAGGACGTGGAGGAGCGTGGACTTACCGCACCCCGAGGGACCGGTAAGCCCGAGGATCTCCCCGTCCTCGAGCGTGAGGGAGAGATCCTCTACCGCCACCATCTCGCCTCGTCGCCCCCTATAGGCGACCGAGAGATGGTCGACCGTCACCCGACTCATGAGATCTGTTACTGAGGGAGGTACGAGCCGTCGACCAGTCCCTCACCGGTATAGTCCGCCGGGACGAGGTCATGCTCATGGAGCCAGGCGAGTGTCTCCTCCATATCCTTGGCTGAGGGTAGGGACGCGTGACGATAGTCCGGCAGGGTGACCCGGTCAGCCAGCCCCTCGGGGATGCCGGCATCCTCGACGAGGATCGACTGCCACTCCGAGCGGGGATGAGAGAGGAGGTAGTCTACGCCGAGATTGTACCCTAGGAGGAGTAGCTTCACGGACTCTGCCTTCTCGTCCAGAGCCTCACGCCGCATCATCGTACAGGTGACAGAGATGCCGAGAGCCTTTGTGGAGGAGAGGGAGGCGAAGCCCTTGGACTTCGCAATGGTGATGAAAGGATCGGGGAAGACCGAGCCGTCCAGCTCTCCACCGAGCATCATCTCGAGCCGAAGGGGGATCTTATTTACTTCCGGCTTCTCGACGTCTGTCGGCTCCATGCCGGCGGCGCGAAGCATCAGGTCGGTAGAGTAGTCGATCACGGTATTGCGGGAGACGCCCACCTTTTTCCCTCTCAGATCCTCCATGGTGGTGAGTCCGCCGGTTGCCATCATCTCGAAGTAGCCGTCGTGCGCTGTGATGAGTGCGAGAGGCATCCCGGCGGCATGCTGGATCGCGGCGCCGGTATAGTCGATGACCGTACCATCCACCTGAGCGGCACGGAAGGCGGCATCCCGATCGTTGGCGGAGAAAAACTTGACGATCTCCACCTCCAGACCGAGTGAGTCGTAGATCCCCATCTTCTCAGCCACCACGTAGGGCAGGTAGTCCATCGAGGACATCGCACCGATCTTAAGCGGTGGCAGCTGCGTGCTCTCCTTCTGATCCCCACCACAGGCGGAGAGGGCAAGGGTGAGCAGCAGTGCGGCAGTTAGTAGTAGATACTGAGACTTCTTCATAATACGATATGGCGCATTTAACATATAAAGACCTTTACAAAATGGTCTTTCGCCGAAAAAGCACCGCTTTTTCGGCAGGGACTTTGCAGAACACCCCAGATGCAAGGAACTGAGAGTGAGGGCGAAGGGAGTGTGCTTACGCACATGACCAAGCCCGAATCTCGAAAGTGACGCTGCAGATGGGGTATTATGCAAAGGTCTCATATATTCTAAGCGAAGGTACCCAAAAGCCCCGAGATAGAAGGCGGGACGCCTTTTTGGTACCTTTGTGCTACTTATGAGTGAGCAAGGATTTACATACACGGGGCGGCGCGTCGCCCTCTGCACACTGGGCTGTAAGCTCAATTTTGCCGAGACCTCATTCCTCGGGCAGGCACTCTTAGAGCGGGGTATGGTCCTCGCCGAGGAGGGCGAGTCTGCCGACTTAGTGCTGGTCAACACCTGCTCCGTCACCTCGGTGGCGGACCGGAAGAGCCGGCAGCTGATCCGGCGCGCCCACCGCGACCATCCCGATGCGGTGATCGTCGTCACCGGCTGCTCGGCACAGCTCCAGCCGGAGCGGTATGCCAAGCTCCCCGGCGTCGACCTGGTGCTGGGAGCGAAAGAGAAGGGCGCCCTACTCCACTACCTCGACCACCTGAGTGCGATCGATACGGTGGAGGTGTCGCCCTACGAGGAGGCGACCACCTTTGTCCCCAGTGTCTCATCGGAGGGGCGCACACGCCACTTCCTCAAGGTGCAGGACGGCTGCGACTACTGCTGCTCCTACTGCACGATCCCCTTTGCCCGAGGCCACAGCCGCAGTGGCGAAGTGGCGGACCTCGTCCGCCGAGCCGAGCAGGTGGCAGCGCACGGCGGGAGGGAGATCGTACTGACGGGAGTCAATGTGGGGG
>CAMXXM010000078.1 GCA_947253195.1 uncultured Porphyromonas sp. | reverse complement strand
AATCATCCAAGAAAGAGCGTCTCTTTTTCCCCTCCCTATTTTTCAAAGGTCTCCAGCCACATTTTGTTGGCATCCAATATTTGGACAGGCGGTCTCGCCCACCCCATAAGACCTCATAAAGTGTCTCAGCAGGCACTTTAGGTCCTATGCTGACTTTTATGCAGCGTTGAGGTTCTTGGCTGCTCTTTCTTTTGTCGTGGAGATAAGTTATCTTTGTGGGAAGTGGAGAGGGTGGACCGATCCACCCGACACTGAGACACGTACACTATCCGGACTTACTTCATGCGAGAAGACGATACCATCACTGCCGCATTCCTCGACTTTGGCAGCCACACGATCAAGGCAGCCCTGGCGGACTGCAAGGCGGACGGCACCATTACATTCCGTCAGCAGAGCACGGTCGAGTCGGAGGGGCAGATCCGCCGCGGCATCATATATAATCTCAAGGAGGTGGCAACGAAGGTCGACGAGCTCCTCCGCCAACTCTCTCAGCTCGCCGACTGCCCCATAGACCACATCTACGCCGGGGTTAATGGTCAGAGTCTCCACTCCGACATGCACGAGGCCGAGCTGTCTCTCGGCAAGACGCGCGAGATCACGGAGGAGGATATGACCGCGCTTAGTCTCCGGACCGCGGACGAGAACCTTGACAGCCCCTACATATCGATCGCCGATGATGTCACCCCCGCGTACTACGTCGATGGGAGCTGGACAAATAACCCGGTAGGCGTCCAGGGATCCAATCTCAAGGTGAGCTACCAGCTGCTCCTCGCTCGTGAGGAGCTGGATCGCAATATCCGACGCGTGCTGGAGGAGAAGCTGGCACGCGAGACAGAGTACCTGATCCCGGCGACAATTATGAGCGACCTTTTCCTCACCACGGAGCAGAAGCGCTTCGGCTGCGCCCTGATCGACTTTGGTGCCGAGTGTACGACCGTCTCGGTGTACCACAGGGGACAGATGGTCGGACTGCGTGTGATCCCGATCGGCGGCGATGCGATCACCACCGACCTGACCGACATGCATATCTCACTCATGGAGGCGGAGCGGATCAAGACGAAGAACGGCTCCGTGCTCTCTGCCTCCGAGGAGGAGGCAAAGAGTGAGGTGGTGGTGCAGACCGCAAACGGGATGACCTCGAAGAGCCTGCCGCTCCGCGAGGTGAATCGGTACATCCGCGCCCGCTCCTCAGAGATAGTCCGAAATATCTCGACCTACATCAATTTCCTCCTCCCAGAGCACAGTCTCTCAGGCATCGTGATCACAGGCGGAGCATCCCGCATGACCGGTCTGAGGGATCAGCTGACGAAGGAGTTCAATGTAAAGGTCGACTACGCCTCCTCCATCCTCGGCCGCCACGGTCGTGACAACAGCTATTATATAGAAAACTCCGAGTGGCACTCCATCTACAGTATGGCCTACTTTGTGGCGCAGGATCTCGCAGTCGCCCACGCCCAGCCGGAGCCGACCGTACAAAAGCCAAAACAGAGCGACCAAGCCCAGACAACGGTGGATCAGGCGAACCCCCCGGCCGACAGCGACTTCCCCGAGGATCAGCTGCCGGACGATGCCTTTGCAGGGAAGGCTCAGACGCTGATCAATGTCGACGAGATAGAGACCAAGGTACAGGAGCCGCCCAAGAAGGTCTCCCGTCGCAGTGGCGGTCAGACCAAGGATAAGGGGAAAGGATTTATCAAGAAGCTATTCAGTGGCAACCTCATCTTCCCCGAGGATGATGTCGAGGAGTGATCTTCACCTTTTTTACCATGGATACGTATCGGACTTATGAGCGAATTACTCAATATCAGCAGCAAAAAAAAGGATGAGATCCCGACGATCATCAAGGTGATCGGCGTCGGCGGCGGTGGTGGCAATGCCGTCAACTATATGTACGGCCAGCATGTCGACCACGTCTCCTACCTGCTCTGCAATACCGACCGGCAGCACCTACTGGAGTGCAACGTCCCCGACACGATCGTGCTGGGACAGAAGACGACCAAGGGACTCGGAGCCGGCAACCGACCCGAGGTGGCTCACGCCGCCGCCGAGGAGTCAACGGAGGAGATCCGCGAGGCGCTCAACGACGGGACCGAGATGGTCTTCATCACCGCCGGCATGGGCGGCGGCACGGGCACAGGCGCAGCCCCGGTGATCGCCCGCATTGCCAAGGACATGGGCAAGCTGACGGTCGGCGTGGTGACGATCCCCTTTGTCTTTGAGGGACGGGTGAAGATCCTCCAGGCAATCCAGGGCGTGGAGGAGCTGGCGAAGAGTGTGGATGCGCTCCTTGTGATCAAGAATGAGCTGCTCTACCGAGTCTACCCTGACCTGACGATCACGGAGGCCTTTAAGAAAGCCGATGACGTCGTCACCACCTCCACGCGAGCCATCGCGGAGATGATCACGATCAAGGGTGCGATCAACCTCGACTTTGCCGATGTCCGCACGACGCTGCAGAATGGGGGGGTCTCGATCATCACCATGGGCTTTGCGAGCGAGGAGGAGGGCGTCAACGTCGCCATGGATCGGGCGCTGAAGTCGCCGCTCGTCAATACGACCAACTTCGACAAGGCCTCACGTGTCCTCCTGCTGCTGACCTTCCTCAAGGGACACGACCCAAAGGCAGCAATCGCACAGGACTTCCAGCGCGAGCTGGAGAAGATCCAGAATAACTACTCCCTCATCTGGGGTATCAGCGAGCGGGAAGATATGGAGAATGAGATCGGCGTCACGCTCCTCGCCTCCGGCTTTAGCGAGAGTGACCTCCGCTACGACGAGTATGGCAAGGAACTGAGCGACGCGATCAGTAAGGAGATCGGGGAGACCGCCGAGAAGCGGCACGAGGACGATCGCAAGATCAGCCTCTTCTATGGCGATGTACTCGACACGGGCCCCTACGCGACCGTGATCTTCAGTGAGGACGAGCTCGACAACGACGACTTCATCTCCGCCGTCCTCGCCACCCCGACGCTGAAGCGCAAGGACGAGGACCTGAAGAAGCTCCGGCAGCACCTCCGCACCTCAGGCTGGACGGAGGGGAAGCCAATCCCCGTCACCACACGGCGGGAGCCGGTCGCAGGAGTGGATGACCTCGGCTCACTCGAGTCTCACGCACCGGAGTGTACTCCCGTCGCTCCGGAGATCCCGGTCGCCGAGGAAGAGTCGGCGATCTCACCCGCACCGGAGACGCCGGAGAGCCTCCCCGACGACGAGGAGCAGGCGGAGATCATCCGATTTGGTAACGATTAAGTAAAAAGCGAAGAATACCTATGAGCAATCTATTTGACCAAGTAAGCAACGACATACAGAAGGCGATGCTGGCGCACGACCACGTGCGGACAGAGACCCTGAGGGGGATCAAGAAAGAGTTCCTCGAGGCGAAGACCGCCAAGGGCGCCGAGGGTGAGCTCAGCGACGGTCACGCGACAGAGATCCTGCAGAAGATGAAAAAGCAGCGTCTCGATGCGGCACAGATCTACCGCGACAATGGTCGCCCGGAGCTGGCCGAGGGCGAGGAGGCAGAGGCAAAGATACTCGAGGAGTACCTCCCCAAGCAGATGGACGAGGGCGAACTCACCGAGTATATCCGCGCTCTGATCGAGAAGCTCGGCGTCACGGATATGAAGGGGATGGGACGCATCATGGGCACCGCCACGAAGGAGCTGGCAGGCAAGGCTCAGGGTGGCGACATCTCCCGTATCGTCAAGCAGCTCCTCTCCGACAAGTGATCCGGATGACTATGGATGTAGAGCGACTGAGGGAGGACTTCCCCGCCCTGCGGGACACCATATATAAGGAGGTACCGCTGACCTACCTCGACAACGCTGCCACGACACAGCGTCCCCGGTGCGTCATCGACCGGCTCTCGGAGGGCTACCTCCACGCCAATGCGAATATCCACCGCGGCGTCCACTACCTCAGCCGCGTGGCGACGGAGGCGCACGAGGCGGCACGGGAGACAGCTGCCCGCTTCATCCACGCCAGGGAGGCTGCCGAGGTGGTCTTCACCCGAGGCACCACGGACGGCATCAATACCGTGGCGGACACCTACTGCCGAGCCTTTATGCAGCCGGGTGACGAGGTGATCGTCTCCACGATGGAGCACCACTCCAATATCGTCCCCTGGCAGCTCCAGGGCGCCAAGCTCCGCGTGATCCCGATCAGCGATGAGGGAGAGCTTGATATGGAGGCGTACGGGAGGCTCTTCTCCCCACGGACGCGACTGGTGGCCGTCACCGCCCTCTCCAACGTCCTCGGCACCGTCAATCCGGTGCGTGAGATCGTCGACATAGCTCACGCACACGGTGTCCCCTGCCTCATCGATGCCGCACAGGCTATCGCCCATCGTCCGGTGGATGTGCAGGCATGGGACTGCGACTTCCTCACCTTCAGCGGGCACAAGATCTACGGCCCGACCGGCATCGGCGTCCTCTACGGCAAGCGGGAGTGGCTGGAGCGGATACCGCCCTATCAGGGCGGCGGGGAGATGATCGACCACGTCTCCTTTGACCACACCACCTACGCAGACCTGCCCTATAAGTTTGAGGCCGGGACACCCAACTTCATCGGCAGCCTCGGACTGGAGACAGCACTCAAGTACGTGAGCGAGATCGGCATCGATGAGATACAGTCTCACGAGCGGGAGCTGATCGACTACTGCACGAGCGAGATGGAGCAGATCGAGGGGATGAGGATCTACGGCACCGCACCGGGCAAGGAGAGCGTCATCTCCTTCCTCGTCGACGGTGTCCACCCCTACGACCTCGGCACGCTGCTTGACCACCTCGGCATCGCCCTCCGCACCGGGCACCACTGCGCTCAGCCGCTGATGGAGCGGTATGGCATCACCGGCACGGCGAGGGTCAGCTTTGCCCTCTACACAACACGCGAGGAAGTGGACACCTTCATCGCCGGCCTCAGGCGCGTGCTGCCTATGCTCCGCTGAGCGTGAGCAGGTAAGGGAGGGTTTGGCGCATTTTTGTACCTTTGCATAGAGCGAAGAGGGGGAGAGCTTAGGCGAGCCCTCCCCCTCTGTCACTTACTCACCTATTTGTATCACCAACTATCACACTAATCGACTCGATTATTATGATGACATCAGACCAACTTGCTTCGGTGTTGGAGCGCCGCGATGCGCTGAGGGGGTACCTTTGACATCGATAACAAGAGAATACAACTAAAAGAAGAGGAGCTCCGGACTCAAGATCCGCACTTCTGGGACGACCCCGCCAAGGCGCAGGATAAGATGCGCGAGGTGGGCGACCTGAAGCGTTGGATCGAGGACTACGACAAGATCGACACGATGACGGAGGAGCTCTCCCTCGCCCTCGAGTACGCGAAGGAGGCTCCGGAGCTGATCTCCGAGGAGGAGACCGACAAGATATACGCCTCTACCCTGGAGGCTCTCGACGACCTCGAGCTGCGCAATATGCTGCGGAGCGAGGAGGATCAGTTGGGTGCCCTGCTCCAGATCAACTCCGGTGCCGGTGGTACCGAGAGCCAGGACTGGGCCTCCATGCTGGCGCGTATGTACCAGCGGTGGGCCGAGGCGCACGGGTACAAGGTGACGATCACCAATTGGCAGGACGGCGACGAGGCCGGGATCAAGACCTGCACCTTTGAGATCGAGGGCGACTACGCCTACGGCTATCTCAAGAGCGAGAATGGCGTCCACCGTCTCGTCCGCGTCTCGCCCTACAATGCTCAAGGCAAGCGGATGACCTCCTTTGCCTCCGTCTTCGTCGTCCCCCTCGTGGACGACCGGATCGAGGTGACGGTAGACCCCGCCAAGATCAGTTGGGACACCTTCCGCTCCGGTGGCGCCGGCGGGCAGAACGTCAATAAGGTCGAGACCGGTGTCCGACTGCGCTACCAGTACACCGACCCCGACACAGGCGAGACGGAGGAGATCCTGATCGAGAATACGGAGACCCGTAAGCAGCAGGAAAATCGCGCCAACGCCATGCGCCACCTCAAGTCAGAGCTCTACGACCGAGAGCTCAAGCGCCGCCACAAGATGACCGAGGAGATCGAGGGCAATAAGATGAAGATCGAGTGGGGCTCCCAGATACGCAGCTACGTCTTTGACGACCGGCGTGTCAAGGATCACCGCACCGACTACCAGACCTCCGACGTCGACGGTGTCATGGACGGCGACCTGGATGGCTTCATCAAGGCCTACCTGATGCAATTTGGCGCCTCCCCCAAGGACATTTCCGGACACTGATAACACATTAAAACAAAATACACCAAGATGATTACTACAGCAGAATTTAAGAACGGCGTCTGCATCGAGCTCGACAGCCAGCTCTACGAGATTGTGGAGTTTCTCCACGTAAAGCCCGGCAAGGGTCCCGCCTTTGTCCGCACAAAGCTGCGCAACCTCCGCGACGGCCGCGTACTCGATAAGACTTGGAGCTCAGGCGTAAAGGTTAAGGACGTCCGCATCGAGCGCCGCCCCTACCAGTATCTCTACAAGGACGAGATGGGTCTCGTTTTCATGCACCCGGAGAGCTTTGAGCAGATCACGATCCCGGAGCAAGCCATCGTCGGCGTGCAGTTCCTCAAGGAGGGCGATATGGTCGAGGCGATGATCAATGCAGAGAATGAGGAGATCCTCACCTGCGAGCTCCCCGCCCACGTCACGCTCGAGGTGACCTACACCGAGCCTGCCGTCAAGGGCAACACCGCCACCAACGCCTCCAAGGCTGCCACCGTGGAGACCGGTGCCGAGGTGATGGTCCCGCTCTTCATCACCACGGGTGAGCGCATCGAGATCGACACCCGAGACGGCTCCTACGTCGGTCGCTCCAAGGAGTAACCGACCCCTCACCCTTTGCGAAGTCGAGAAGGAGGAAAACAAGGCAGGTTTTCCTCCTTCTCTTGTTTTCTGTCCTCCCACACCTCATGGCGCGAACACAGCAGTGGATCACTCTTCCTTCGCAGAGACCTTTGAAAAATAGGGAGGGGAAAAAGAGACGCTCTTTCTTGGATGATTT
>CAMXXM010000077.1 GCA_947253195.1 uncultured Porphyromonas sp. | reverse complement strand
ATTAGAATAACGGTCTCGTGGGCTCGGAGATGTGTATAAGAGACAGCCCTTAGGTAGCGCACCTGCAGCCCCTCGATCGGGAGCTCCTCAGAGGTGCGGTGGGCGACGAAGCCATTGGTGATGTAGTCGTGCTCCACGGCGCTGACGCTCTGGATGGAGCCGAAGCCGCAGTGGTAATTGGTGAAGATGAGCCCCTGGTCTGAGGCGGTGATGCCGGTGCAGCCGCCACCGAAGATCACCACCGCATTGGCAATGCCGGGGTCAGCGTTGGAGAATAGCTTGGTCGGGTCGATTTTCAGCCCGAGCTCCTTCATCCGCTCGATATTCTCCTTCTTCAGCTCATTGAGGATCCACATCCCCTTGTCCGCGCGGGCGGAAGGGACGAGGAGCAGGAGTGCGAGCAGGCACAGCAGATACTTTGCTCTTACTTTCATAGATGGTTGTATGTTTGGTTTTTACTTGTAATTCTTCTTCTCCTCCCCGATGGTGGTAAAGGGTCCGTGCCCCGGGTAGACCTCCGTCTCATCGGGCAGGGCAAAGAGCACCTCTCGGATCGAGTGCATCAGCTGCGCCTCGTCACCGCCCCAGAGGTCGGTCCTGCCGCAGCCTCCGGCGAAGAGCGTGTCCCCGGTGAAGAGCGCCCCCGCCTCTTGATCAAAAAAGGAGACGCCACCGGCCGTATGACCGGGGGTCTTCAGGATCTGCAGGGTCCGCTCCCCATAGCGGACCTGTCCCTGCTCCTCGTCTCGGAAGGGGACAAGCTCCACCTCGCGCACCCCCTCGGGGACCTTCAGGGACATGGCGGCAAATTGCTCCATCAGACTCGGCAGGCTGCCGATCTCATCCGACGATGCCTCGATCTCCAGCCCCCACTTGTCCCGGACAAAGGAGGCACCCATGACGTGATCGAAGTGGGCGTGCGTCAGGATGCAGCGGACGGGGCGCAGACCTTTCTTCTCGACGAAAGCGGCCAGCTGATCCGTCGCGCGGACCGAGCCGAAGCCCGGATCGATGATGACCGTCTCGAGAGTGTCGTCCCATACGAGGTAGGGGTGCTCGAAGATCTGATTGACGGTAAATGTCTGGAAGTGTAGCATCAGTGTAGGGGTAGGTAAATGATTTTCTTAGTGTCGTAGTACTCGAGCTCGGGGTAGAGGCTCCTGATCTCCGTCACCTCGACCGACTTACGGAAGGGTCGGAGCTCCTCACTGAGGTCGCCGCCCTTGAGGGTGATGATCCCATTGGGGAGGGCATTGAGCTGCTCCCTCCGGTCGACCAGGTGACCCGATGTGCGGACGAGGTCGGAGAGGTCCATCGCGGCCCGGCTGACGATGAAGTGGTAGCGCCCCTGCCACTCTTCGGAGCGGGTATGGACAGCCTCCACATTCGTCAGACCGATCGCATCGGCGATGGCCCGGGTGACGCGGATCTTCTTCCCCGTCCCGTCGATCAGGGTGAAGTGACACTCGGGGAAGAGGATTGCCAGCGGTATCCCCGGCAGCCCGCCACCGGTGCCGATATCGATGATCCGCGTCCCTGGACGGAAGGAAGTGTATCGCCCGATCACCATCGAGTGGAGGATGTGGTGCTCGAGGATCTGGTCGATATCCCGACGGGAGACGACGTTGATCTTCGCATTCCACTCCTTATATAGGTCAGGCAGCCGGCTCAGTCGGTCCAGCTGCTCAGCGGTGAGGGCGGGGAAGTACCGCTCTATGATGGTCAGGTCGGCGCTCATTCGGTCATCAGTCGCTGCTTGTACTCATCCTTGAGGCAGCCGGCAATATCAGCGTAGGGCAGCGTCAGCTCTATCGGTCCGACGAAGTGGGCAGCGATGTCGTAGGGATTGAAGTAGAAGGTGACGCCCTCCGAGGTGAGGTAGAAGTACTCTCCCATCCTTGCCTCCTCGTAGAAGTAGACCCCCTTGTCGGCCAGAGCGTCAGGGCTGTCCACTCCGAAGACCTTCATCAGCGCCGAGAGGAGCAGCTCATCGACCTTATCCTCGCTGCCGTCTGCAAAGAGCTGCTGGACGGTGACCGGGGTATTGTGCCTGAGGTCGTAATTGGCGGACCGGATCGAGGTGGCGCCATTGGCTCCGCCACTGAAGTCGTACTGGCTGATCTTGACGGAGACAAGGTCCGCCTGATTATAGGTCAGGGAGTCGGACCTGAACATCTCCTCGACAAAAAAGGAGAGGAGCGCCGTGGGTGACTCCGCATCGTCTCTCATCAGAGTCTTGGCGCGTGTCAGGTCGGAGATATAGCCCTCCAGACCCTGTGCCACCACGCTGTCGAGATAACTCTGCATACTCATATGTGCCTCGTAGTCGGGACCCTCCAGGGCGTGGCAGGCGACGAGGTAGCTCCTAAGCGAGTCTGCAATCACTCCCGCATCTCCCTCGGCGGTCGGCTCGAGGAGATCCAGCGAGACGGTGAAGGCAGGGACGGCGAGGGAGGTATCCTGCCGGATCACCGGCATAAGGGTGTCGGTGTACTCCCTTGCCACGTGGATCGTCTGCCAGCTGATCTGCTGATTGATCTCCCCACCACTGCCCCTCTTATGGCACCCGGAGAGGAGTAACGCTGAGGAGACGAGACTGCCCAGCAGTAAGAGGAGAGGGAGGGACTTAGATCGTGTCATGACTTAATTAGCCAGCTCAGAGATGAATTTTATCCGGACAAGGCGCACCTCATCCTCCTCGTACACCTCCAGAGCAGACATGGCTGTATCCAGATCGTCCGTGGGGGAGTTGCGGAAGTAATTGAAGATCTCATCCACATCGTCTGCGTCCATGACGTCATCGATGAAGTAATTGATATTTATCTTGGTGCCGGAGTAGACGATCGACTCGATCTCCGATAGGAGATCGCTGAAGTCCATATTATTGGAGTTGGCAATGTCCTCGAGCGAGACCTTTCGGTCGATGTGCTGGACGATGGAGACCTTAAGCTTGGACTTATTGGGGACCGTCCGGATGCGTATGTCCTCCGGTCGCTCGATGTCATTCTCCTCCACATACTCCTTGATCAGGGCGATGAAGGGGGCACCATACTTCTCGGCCTTACTCTTCCCTACCCCGGTGATATTCTGCAGCTCCTCCATCGACACCGGGTAGACACTTGCCATATCCTGCAGGCTGGAGTCCTGGAAGATGACGTAAGCGGGCACCTTGAGCTCCTTCGCCTTCTTCTTCACCGCATCCTTAAGTATGGAGTAGAGCTCCGGATCCGCCGCTCCACCGCCTCCTGTGCCGGCGCCCTTGGAGGCGCGCTCAGCCTCCTCGTCCTCATCCTCCTCATCGGAGGGGAGGCTGACGAGGAAGGACTTGGGCTTCTTCATGAAAGCCCGCCCCTTCGCGGTGAGGCTCAGGATCCCCTGCCGCTCAATGCTCTTGTCGATGTACCCCTCGATGATCGCCTGACGGATCACAGCATCCAGCAGCTCCTCGTCCTCCCCCTTGAGGGAACCAAATTCCTCAAGGTCATCGTGCTTGTAGTTCTCGATGTCGACCGTCTTCTTACCGAGGAGAAAGTGAATGATGTAGTCGGTCTTAAACTCCTCCTTGAGCACACTCACTGCCTCGAGTATGCTTGTCAGTGTCTCTTTTGCTTCCACTCTTCTATGGTGCGCTTTACAATTATCGCAGTTGTGACAGTTATCTTGCTCGTAGGTCTCTCCGAAGTAATTGAGGAGAAACTTCCGTCGGCATATTGGGCTCTCTGCATAGGACTTCATCTCTTCGAGAAGGAGGGAGCCCACGACCCTCTCGTTATTCGTCTTATTCTTACTATGGAGGAGCTTCGTCATCTTGTCGATGTCGGCATTGCTGTAGTAGGCGATGCAGAGCCCCTCGCCGCCATCTCGCCCGGCACGACCGGTCTCCTGGGAGTAGCTCTCCAGGCTCTTCGGGATGTCGTAGTGGATCACGAAGCGGACGTCGGGCTTGTCGATTGTCATCCTGAAGGCGATCGTCGCCACGATGACGTCGATGCTCTCGTTGAGGAAGGCATCCTGCGTCTCGTCCCGCACCTTGCTCTCTATGCCGGCGTGGTAGGGGAGCGCCTTGATGTCGTTGGCCCTAAGCACCTCGGCGAGGTTCTCCACCTTCTTGCGGCTCATGCAGTAGATGATCCCGCTCTTGTGGTGGTGCTCCTTGATGAAGCGGATGATATCCGGCTCGATCTCGCTATCCTTCCGCCGGATCTCGTAGTAGAGGTTGGCGCGATTGAAGGAGCTGCGGAAGACCCTTGCGTCTCTCATCCGGAGAGCCTTCAGGATATCCTGCTGCACCATCGGCGTGGCGGTCGCTGTGAGAGCGATGATCGGTCTGTGCTCGATCTGATCCACGATCTCGCGGATGCGGCGATACTCCGGTCGGAAGTCGTGTCCCCACTCGCTGATGCAGTGCGCCTCGTCCACGGCGTAGAAGGAGACCGGTATCGACTTGAGAAACTCCACATTCTCCTCCTTCGTCAGGCTCTCCGGGGCGACGAAGAGCATCTTCGTCTTGCCGCCCACGAGGTCGGCACGCACCGCCTCGAGCTCTGCCTTGGTGAGGGATGAGTTCATCACATGAGCCACTGACGGATCCTCAGCGCAGCCGCGTATCGCATCCACCTGATTCTTCATCAGTGCGATCAGGGGCGAAATGATGATCGAGGTGCCCTTGCTGATCAGGGCGGGCAACTGGTAGCAGAGGGACTTGCCCCCGCCGGTCGGCATGAGCACAAAGGTGTCATGCCCCTCCAGGATACTCGCTATGATCTCGGCCTGATCCCCCTTGAAGGTATCAAAGCCGAAGAAGTGCTTCAGTGTCTTATGCAGTAAGTCGTCGGACTGTTCCATCTCATAGAGCAAGGTCGGTGATTTTTATTTACTTCATAAAGGTAGTCAAAAAAAGATTACCTCTCCAAATCCATTGGCAATGAAGTGGCAAAAAATCGCAACCGCTGCTGCTTTCCGACCCTCCTAAGTGGTCGCAAAGATACGCTTTTGCGCCATATCCCCCACCCCTCCGATCCGTCTCATCGGAAGAGCTGGCAACTCGATCAATATTGTGCTGAGGGAGCGGGGTCTCTTTTGCAACGGTCTTAATAATTCGTAAGTTTGTGGAGACCGCAGGAGGATGCTCCTCCCACCCTTTATCTATGAGTACCCAAGAGAGTAATCCTATAGACTACGAGATGGTGGCGCAGGCCGCCTTCGACAAGCTGCTGAGCGACTACCTCAGCTCCAATCATCGTAAGCACACGGAGCCGATCATCAAGGCCTTCCGGCTCGCCAGTGCTGCCCATAAGGGGGTGAAGCGGCGAAGCGGAGAGCCGTACATCCTCCATCCCATCGCCGTCGCCTCCATAGCCTGCTCGGAGATGGGTCTCGGCAGCACCTCCATCACGGCGGCACTGCTGCACGACGTGGTGGAGGATACGGAGTACACGGTGGAGGACATCCGCGATATGTTTGGGGACTCGATCGCTCGCATCGTCGACGGACTGACGAAGCTCTCGGGCGAGATCCTTGTGGAGGTGATGACGGAGACCAATAATACCTCCGGTCAGCTGGAGAACATCCGTCGCCTGCTGGTCACCTCGACCCAGGACATCCGCATCCTCCTCGTCAAGATCGCCGACCGGTTGCACAACATGCGTACCCTCGACAGTATGCCGGAGACGAAGCAGTCCAAGATCGCTGCCGAGACGCGCCTCTTCTACGCCCCTCTGGCGGAGCGACTGGGTATGTATGCGATCATGGAGGAGCTGCAGGATCTGGCGCTGAGATACATCCACCCGGAGGAGTACCGAGAGGTGCATGAGAAGATCTCCCGGTCGTACACCAAGCGGGAGGGACTCTTCGATAAGTTTTACGAGATCATCAAGCCGGATCTCGACGCCACCGGTCTCACCTACGAGATCCAGCACCGGATCAAGAGCACCTACTCGATATGGAATAAGATGCAGGCCAAGGGTCTGCCCTTAGAGGAGATCTACGATGTCTTTGCCATCCGCATCGTCTTTGACCCGGAGAACGACCGGTCGGAGTACGCCGACTGCTTCAAGATCTACCACGCCCTCACCTCCCACTTCGCCCTCAAGGATGACCGGACGCGCGACTGGCTCACCCACCCGAAGCCCAATGGCTACCGAGCGCTGCACATCACCGTGATGGGCCCCACCGGAGAGTGGGTGGAGGTGCAGATCCGCTCCCGCCAGATGCACGAGATGGCGGAGCGAGGCTTGGCGGCTCACTGGAGGTACAAGACCCACAGCGCCGAGGTGGTGGACCCGATCGAGGAGCAGATACTGAGCAACGTCCACACCCTGCTCAATAACCCGGGGCCCAGTGCATCAGACGACTACGAGACGATGATGTACAAGTTTGCCAATCAGGATATGCTCATCTTCACCCGCAAGGGTGAGCGGATCCGCTGTCCGCAGGACTTCACGGTGCTTGACTTTGCCTACCTGCTCGATCCCGAGCTGGGGCAGCACTGCATCGGGGCGAAGGTAAATCACGAGATGGTCGACATCTCCGGCAAGCTGCAGAATGGGGACCAGGTCGAGATCATCACGACAGAGAATACGGAGCCCAAGGAGACCTGGCTCCAGTACGCCACCAGCCCGACGACGAAGCGGTACATCACCGACTTCCTCCACCGGCAGGAGCTGGATCAGATAGAGGCGGGGCGTAAGGCCTTTACTCGCTTTGCGGAGGGTCTCGGGTACGACCCGGAGCATGTGCTGCCGGAGGACGAGCTGGCACCGGTACTCTCCTACCCCTCGCGGGACCAGTTTTTCCTCGCCGTCAATAGATACGAGGTGCGTATGGACCATGCGCTCATCAAGCACCTGATCAAGGCACGCAAGGAGGCTCGGACGAGGACACAGCAGCCTACGGTGCAGCAGCGGGAGGACTCCGATGAGACAAAGGTACCGACGTTAGACCCGACGCGGATGAAGGAGATCTACACCCTGCGGGCCAATGACGGTATCCGAAACTACATACGCGCCACCTGCTGTCGTCCCGTCTACGGGGAGGAGG
>CAMXXM010000076.1 GCA_947253195.1 uncultured Porphyromonas sp. | reverse complement strand
CGAGCTTAGAATAACGGTCTCGTGGGCTCGGAGATGTGTATAAGAGACAGCAGCCGGGTCATGTCGGTGAAGTAATCCCCCCGCAATGAAGCACTGGAAGCAACTGCATCGGATCCTCGGGACGATCCTCGCACCGCTCTTTGTCCTTTGGCTCATCTCCGGGTCGGTGATGATCTTCAGCAGCTATCCCCGGCTGGGGGATGCGGCTGACAGGGTCGCCGACACCATCCCGGAGCTGCTGCCACCCTTAGACAGCGTGAGGAGTCGCCTGCCGGAGGGGGAGCGCTGTACGGCGCTTGCGCTTGGCACCACCTATGGCGTCCCCACCTTTACCATCGAGACCGACTCGGGGACAAGGCTGACGCTGCGAGCCGATAGTACGCTCGCCCCGGTGGACCCCAGGGCTATGCCCGAGGAGTGGTGCCGGAGCTATGCGGCCCGCTTCAGCAGCTACCCGGTAGCGCGTATCGACACGCTCCGGAGCATCGACACCTGGACCGCCTATGAGCGGAATAAGAAGGAGCTGCCGATCTACCGCTTCGTCTTTGATGACCCGGAGGGGACGTGGCTCTACCTCTCGGGAAAGAGTGGGAGGGCGCTCCAGTGCTGCACCAAGCGAGAGCGGATCGTCTCCTCGCTGGGGACCGTCCCCCATATGTTTTACTACCCCGGGCTGCGGAGCAATAGATCGCTCTGGGTCTGGGTCGTCAGCCTCCTCGGTGCGCTGGGAGGGGTGATGTGCCTCAGTGGGCTCGTGGTGGGGATCCATATGCTGATCCGCCACTACAGGCGCCGGCACCGTCTCGGCAGTCCATACCGTGGAACCTTCCGCTGGCACCATATCGCCGGTTGCCTCTTCGGTCTCTCCCTGATGCTCTTTGCACTCAGTGGAGCCTCCTCGCTCATCGACCTGTCGGACTTCCCGACGCCGAGGCACGACAAGAGCCTCGCCAAGCGGTCGCGGGCGGAGGATCCGGTCGACCTCTCCCTCTTCGCCACCGACTATCGTCAGCTCGCTGCACGGACCGGGGTCACGGGGATTGCCTGGCGTCAGTACGGCACCAAGCCCTACTACGAGGTGACCTATGGCGAGAGGAGTGAGACCCTCGACGGGAGTGATCCGAGCCTGGCACCGCTGTGGCTCACGGAGAGTGATCTGCGGAGCAAGCTGGAGCCGGTCTTTGGCAGTCCGATGAGGATCGAGCTGATCGATGAGTATGACAATTACTACGCCTACAATCGGGGAGACTACGAGCTGCCGATCTATCGGGTGAGCGTCGAGGACGCAGATGGGAGCCGGCTCTATGTCAGCCCCACCGGTGGCTACTCGCGCTACTTCAGTCGCAACGACCGACTGCAGAAGTGGCTCTACCCCTTCTGCCACAACCTGAGGTCAAAGTTCTTCTCCGAGCACAGCACGATCCGCCTCGTGGCGATGCTGACGCTCGTGCTGGGCGGGCTGGTGGTCTCCGTGACCGGTGTGGTGATGGGCTGGCGCTACCTGAGACGGCTGACTCGGCGGAGGTAAGACACTCATAATCTGTGACCTATGCTCAGATATGTTACCGGTGCCGGAGCTGCTGCCCGGAGAGCAGGTGGAGATGCCCTCAGACTAATACCGATATTAGACTCATCTAATATCGGTATTAGAGGAAACTAATATCGGTATTAGAGAAATCTAATATCGGTAAAAGAATTAGGGGTCCACTCCCTGCTGAGAGCCGATCCTCCCGGGGGCGGCACAGGGTCCGGATCACGAGGACTGCCGATCGCGGTAGATGCCTGAAATAATGAGAAAGAAGATCGTATGAAGAGAGGAAAGATATATGTCGTCGGGATCGGTCCCGGCAGTCCGGAGCAGGTGACGCCTGCTGTGGAGCAGGTGCTTCGTCAGGCCGACGTGGTGGTGGGGTACAAGTACTACTTCCGCTTCGTCGAGCCGTTGCTTCACGAGGGGGCGGAGTGCATCGATACCGGCATGCGTCAGGAGCGTGAGCGGGGAGAGCTTGCCTTTGAGCGGGCGGAGGCGGGTGCCACCGTCTGCATGATCAGCTCCGGTGACGCAGGCATCTACGGGATGGCCCCGCTGCTCTATGAGATGCGGGATGAGCGGGGAAGTGAGGTGGAGCTGGAGACCCTCCCGGGGATCTCCTCCTTCCAGATGGCGGCGGCACTCCTCGGTGCCCCGCTCGGTCACGACTTCTGCTCCGTCTCCCTCTCTGACCTGATGACCCCCTGGGCGGTGATCGAGCGGAGGATCGTGGCGGCAGCGGAGGGCGACTTCGTCACCGCCGTCTTCAATCCTCGCAGCCGGCAGAGGTACTGGCAGCTGACCCGCCTCGTGGAGCTCTTTCTCCTACACCGCAGGGGGGACACCCCTGTCGGCATCGTCTATCAGGCCGGCCGACCGGAGCAGAGGGTGCAGATCACCACGCTGGATCGCCTCGACGAGGCGGAGGTGGATATGCTGACGATGATCCTGATCGGCAATAGTCAGAGCTACATCTCCGGCAACCACATCGTCACGCCGAGAGGCTACTACCGCGAGGAGGAGCAGGAGGGCTCTGTCGGTGCCAAGATCATGAGCGAGAGCTTCCACACCATCCTCCCGCTCCTCAAGCATGCTGACCGATACGATACCGGACACCTCTGGGCGCTACTCCATGCGATCCACACGACGGCAGACTTCGAGATGGAGGAGCTGCTCCACACCGATCCTGAGGCTGTGCGCCGGATCTATGAGCGGATAAGCTCCGGTGAGGTCGACACCATCGTGACCGATGTGACGATGGTGGTCTCCGGGATAAGGAAGAAGGCCCTTGAGCGGTATGGGCTGGAGGCCAAGTGTTACCTCCACGACCCTCGCATTGCGGAGATGACGGCGGGCGGTAAGCTCACCCGCACGCAGGCGGGGATCCGTCTGGCGGTGAAGGATCATCCCCGGGCGCTCTTCGCCTTTGGCAACGCCCCCACGGCGCTGATGGAGCTCGCCGACCTGATCCATCAGGGGAAGGCTGAGCCGGCAGGCATCATCGCTGCGCCGGTGGGCTTTGTCCACGTCTGTGAGTCAAAGCATATGATCAAGCCCTTCCGAGAGATCCCCAAACTGATCATCGAGGGGCGCAAGGGCGGGAGCAACCTCGCCGCCACGCTCTGCAATGCGATCCTGAGCTATGACGATGCGGCAGCGATACGCCCCGGCAGAGACGTATGAAGATCTTCCTTATCGGTATCAGCGACAGTCGGGAGCAGACACTCTCGGAGGAGGTGCGGGAGGTGATCCGCTCGCACCGGCACTTCTCCGGCGGGCGACGGCACCACGAGATCATGCGCCCCTTCCTCCCGACGGAGCACGACTGGATCGACATCATCCCTCCGATAGATGATCAGATCCGCAGCTACGGCAGGTATGAGGATATGGTGGTGGTGGCCTCCTGTGACCCGATATTCAATGGCATCGGACAGCGGATCATGGAGCTGCACCCCGAGGCGGAGATCACTCTCTTCCCCCACTTCCACTCGCTCCAGATGCTGGCTCATGCGGCGCTGCTTCCCTACCAGGATATGCATGTGGTCTCGCTGACCGGTCGCCCGTGGAGGGCACTTGACGAGGCCCTGATCTGCGGGGAGCGGATGATCGGCATCCTGACCGACCTGAGGCACCACACGCCCCGCACGATAGCGGAGCGGATGATCGCCTATGGCTATGACAATTACATCGCTTACGTCGGCGAGCATCTCGGCAATCGGGAGGAGCAGAGGGTGACGCGGCTGTCGATCGAGGAGATGATGGAGAGGGACTTCGGCTACCCCAATAACCTGATCCTCCTCCGCACGAGGACTCCGGAGTGTCCCTTTGGGATCCCTGATGAGGCCTTTGTCCCGCTGGAGGGACGCCCCCGGATGATCACCAAGTCGCCGATACGACTGCAGAGCCTGTCGCTCCTCGGGCTGCATCAGGCGCAGACGCTCTGGGATGTGGGCTCCTGCACCGGCTCTGTCTCGATAGAGGCTAAGCTGCAGTTTCCCCACCTCTCTGTGGTCGCCTTTGAGATCCGTCCGGAGGGTGGAGCGCTCCTGGAGACCAATGCCCGGAGGCTCCATGCCCCGGGGATCGACTTCGTCCCGGGGGACTTCCTGGACGCTGATCTCTCAGCCCTCCCGACTCCGGATGCGGTCTTCATCGGTGGGCACGGTGGACGGCTCCCGGAGATGATCCGGCGGATCTATCCGCTGCTGTCGGCTGGCGGGAGGATCGTCTTCAATTCTGTCAGTGACGAGAGCCGACAGCTCTTTCTCAGCAGCCTTGCCGATGTTGGCACCGGACTGTCGGAGGAGACGCTGATGGCTGTCGACCACTTCAATCCCATCCATGTGATGCAAGCAACGAAATGAAAGAGAAG
The DNA here is from genome assembly GCA_947253195.1 of uncultured Porphyromonas sp. Lineage (GTDB taxonomy): Bacteria > Bacteroidota > Bacteroidia > Bacteroidales > Porphyromonadaceae > Porphyromonas_A. The sequence continues at coordinate 2,663 of CAMXXM010000076.1, read as the reverse complement.
AATGTAGCCATACTCACCATCTCCCGCGAGGGGAGAGAGATTGCCCTGCTGCTCAGGGACGAGCTCCCGGGTGTCACTCTCTACAGCACGGTGGAGGCGGAGGGCTTCCGTACCATGGCGTCACTGCGGGAGGGGTGCCGGGAGCTGATCGGGGAGTACTCCGCCCTGATCTTCTGCTCCGCCCTCGGGATCTGTGTCCGGACCGTGGGTGATCTCCTGCAGGATAAGCACATTGACCCCGCCATCCTCTGCATCGATACAACGGGTCACTACGTGATCCCCGTCGCCTCGGGGCATGTCGGCGGGGCCAACGACCTCGCTCGTCGCATCGCCCATATCCTCGGTGGTGAGGCTGTCGTCACGACGCAGAGCGACCGCCGGGGACTGTGGGCTCTCGATACGCTGGGCGAGGAGCAGGGCTGGCGGACAGAGCTGCTCGGCACGACGATGAATCACGCCATCGCCCTCTTCGTGGAGCGTCACCGGGTGGCACTTCTCATAGAGACACGCTCGGAGGGGACGGTGCTCCTTGAGCGGACGAGACCGGAGTGGGTCACTCTTTTCCATAAGGCGGAGGAGATCCGACCGCAAGACTTTGACCTCCTGATCACCGTGGGGTGCCGGTACCACGCAGAGATAGATCTGCCGCAGCTCTGCTACCGTCCGCCCCTCCTTCATCTCGGCATAGGGTGCCGACGCATGGCCGACTCGACCGGGGTGACCGACCACATCCTCTCGGAGGTGAGGGCAGGGGGCTTCTCCCCTCTCTCCATAGCGGACCTCTCCAGCATAGAGCTGAAGCGTGGCGAACCGATCCTCGAGGCGCTGGCAGAGCGTCTGGGGGTGCCGGTCCGCTACTACGACAGCGAGACACTCGATGGGGTGAGCGTGCCGCATCCCTCGGAGCGGGTCGATGAGGCGACCGGCTCTGCCAGCGTCTCCGAGGCGGCTGCCCTCACTTCCTCGGGAGGGGGTGAGCTGGTGATCGAGAAGCAGAAGGGGAAGCTGAGCGAGGGGAGTGACTTTACCTTTGCCCTCGCCATAGAGCGTAAGGGGCTGATGAGAGGGCACATCGAATTTGTCGGCGCAGGACCGGGGGATCCCGACTTGATCTCTGTGCGCGGGAGACACTTCCTCGAGGCGGCAGACCTGATCCTCTACGCCGGGAGCCTGGTCCCGGTGGCTCTGACGGAGTGTGCCAAGGAGGGAGCGGTCGTCCGCAGCTCGGCGGGGATGGCACTCGAGGAGCAGATAGCTCTGATGAAGAGCTTCTACGACCGGGGGGCGCTCGTCGTGCGACTCCACACCGGCGACCCATGCATCTATGGCGCCATCGAGGAGCAGATGGCGATCCTCGACGAGGAGGGCATGGAGTACCACATCACGCCGGGGATCTCCTCCTTTCAGGCGGCTGCGGCAGAGCTGCAGAGCGAATTCACCATCCCGGAGCGGGTGCAGACCATCATCCTGACCCGAGGCAGCGGGCGCACACCGGTGCCGGAGCGGGAGCAACTCTCCCGGCTCGCCGCCTCGCAGAGCACGATGTGCATCTACCTCAGTGCCTCGATCGCTGAGGAGGTGGAGCGGGAGCTGCTCACCCACTACCCGCCGACCACCCCTGTGGCGGTCTGCTATAAGCTGACCCACCCCGAGCAGCGGATCTACCGCGGGGAGCTCGGGGATCTCGCACGGATCGTCCGCGAGCAGGGGCTCAAGCTCACCACCATGATCGTCGTGGGTGAGGCGATAGGCAATCGTGAGGGGCTGTCTCGCCTGTACCACAAGGACTTTAAGCATCTCTTTCGCTCATGACACCCATCATGATCGTCTCCCTCGGCAGTGGGGAGCCGGAGGATATCACCCTCCGCGCATACCGGGCTCTGCAGGATGTGGAGCGCATCTACGCCATAGGTGAGGCGGCAGTAGAGATCATCCGGGCGCTTCCCTCAGGAGCGGTGCTGGAGAAGAAGGTGACCATACTCTCCGTCCCGATGCAGAGCGACCGGAGAGCAGCCGCCTCAGCCTACGAGGCACTCGCCGGTCAGCTCCGGGAGGACTGCTTGGCCGACATCTCCGCCGCTCTCGTCACCATCGGTGACGCGGGGACCTACTCCAGTGCTGGCTATGTCTGTCGGCTCCTCAGGGAGAGGGATATGCCCCACTTCATCCTCCCCGGCATCCCTTACTACATGACGTTGCCGGCGTGCCTCAGCAGACCGCTGGTCCTGGGGGAGCAGTCGCTCCTCGTGCTCAGTCGTGTCGAGAGTGCGGAGCAGCTCCGGGAGGCGATCGACAGGGGCCGGGTGGTGGTCGTGATGAAGCTCTCCCGCTCGGAGGAGGCGGTACGGGACTTCCTCCGGACGGATCCCTCGGTCTCCATCCTCTACGGTGAGTACATCGGCGACGAGGAGCGGGAGCTGGTCACCGACACCCTGAGTTCCCTTCCTGAGACCCCTTTCCCTTACTTTTCCCTCCTCATCATTAAGCCAAGCACGAGATGAAAATAAAGACCTATCTATATGGTGCTCTCTCCCTTCTCCTCCTTCTCCTCTCCTCCTGCGGGGGAAAGGAGACGCAGGGCAGGGAGGAGACGATGATCGCCGGTGACTCGCTCATCCGCTATGCCGAGGGGCTAAGGATCACCCGCAGTGAGGGCGTGACAC
>CAMXXM010000075.1 GCA_947253195.1 uncultured Porphyromonas sp. | reverse complement strand
GAGCACCCGCTCATTCCGCTCAATGCGGGTATTGATCTCATCGACGAGGTCATCAATCTGGTTCTTGGTCGGGCGAACCTCTATCCTCGGGTCGAGGAGACCCGTCGGGCGGATCAGCTGCTCGACGATGATGCCATCGCTCTTCTCCAGCTCATAGTCGCCCGGCGTGGCGGAGACGTAGATCACGTCGCCCTGCATCTGCTCAAACTCGTCGAAGCGGAGTGGGCGATTGTCGATCGCCGCCGGGAGACGGAAGCCGTAGGAGACGAGGTTTTCCTTCCGCTGCCGGTCGCCGCCATACATCCCCCGCACCTGGGGGATCGTGACGTGGCTCTCGTCAATGATCATCAGGTAATCCTCGGGAAAGTAATCGAGGAGGCAGTAGGGACGCTCGCCCGGCCGGCGCCCATCGAAGTAGCGGGAGTAATTCTCGATGCCGGAGCAGTAGCCAAGCTCCTCGAGCATGGCGAGGTCGTTGGTGACCCGCTCGTAGAGTCGGTCTGCCTCCATCTTTTTCCCCTCCTGCTCGAAGAGGCTCGTCTGCTTGTCGAGGTCCTTCTTGATCTCCGCCATTGCCCAGTCGGTCTGCTCCTTGGTGGTGACAAAGAGATTGGACGGGTAGACAAAGACCTCGTCCAGCTCCTCGATCTCCTCACCGGTGAGGGGGACAAAGGAGGAGATCCGGTCGATCTCGTCGCCCCAAAACTCGATCCTGTAGGCGATCCCCTGGTAGTCCTCCACGGCGGGGAAGAGATCGACGGTGTCGCCCTTGGAGCGGAAGGTGCCGGGCTTAAACTCCCCCTGAGCGGTCGTGTAGTAGATCTGCACCAGCTGATGAAGCAGCTCGTCCCGCTCGACCTGCTGACCACTGCGGATGAGGATCTTCTTGGAGGCGTAGTCCTTAGGATTGGCCATACCGTAGATGCAGGAGACGGAGGCGACGACGATGATGTCGCGCCGACCGGAGAGCAGCTGGGTGGTGGTGCGGAGACGAAGCTTCTCGATCTCGTCATTGATCGACATGTCCTTGGCGATGTAGAGATCGTTGGTGGGGAGGTAGGCCTCCGGCTGGTAGTAGTCGTAGTAGGAGACGAAGTACTCGACAGCGTTGTGGGGGAAGAAGCTCTTAAACTCTCCGTACAGCTGCGCCGCCAGTGTCTTATTGTGCGACAGCACCAGCGTCGGCCGTTGCACCTCGGCCACCACATTGGCCGCTGTGAAGGTCTTGCCGGAGCCGGTGACGCCGAGCAGCGTCTGGAAGCGCTGCCCCCGCTCTACTCCGTGAACCAGGTCGGCGATCGCCCGAGGCTGGTCGCCGGTCGGCTTGTAGCTTGATATGAGTTCAAAGTCCATCTTGTCTCTCTCCTCTGTCTCTCCCGACAAAGGTACCAAAATAGCGCCCGAGGGAGCGGGTCTATCGGGCTCCGGAGTCCGCACGACAATAAATCAACCCCCTCCCAAGCACACACCGGACTAATAGCGGTAAAAGAAAAAACCTTTCTCACAACGACTATTGCCACCAAGCGACATCGTCCCTTGTGGGTGTAAAGCAGGGAGGAAAATACCCATAAGTGAGTATGGAATAGCGTCCTATTAGCTCCTACCTTTGCGGCAGTGTAAAATAAGTCACACTTGGTATAAAAAATCATAAAACTGCATTGCCTCTGCCGGCAATCATCACTCGTAAGGATATAGTCCCATGCACAAGTCACCACTACGCAGCATCTGCAGGATCCTTGTCCCGCTGCTCTTGACGCTGTCGCTTCTGACACCGGAGGCGAGGGCGACAGAGACGGACCCCAAGGATCTTCTGCTCGTCATCACCATCGTGGAGGCGGACAGCGGAGAGCCCGTCGTCGGAGCCATCGTCAAGTCGCCCTCTGCTCGTCGCACCCAGGTACCCGATCCTCAGGGGCGATGCACGCTCGCCTTTGCTCCAGGGACACAGAGAGCGAAGATCTCTGCCTCGTTTCTCGGCTTCAGACCTTATGAGAAAACGATCACACTGGGCAAGGAGGGTCGACTGACGATTCGACTGGAGGAGGATGCCACCTTATTTGACGAATTAGTCGTAGAGGGTCGGCTCAAGCACACGACCAATCTCCAGCAGGCAGTGGCTGTGGAGGCGGCGACACTAGAGAAAGGGACGTCGCTCAATCTTGCCAAGCTCCTTGAGTCTGTCCCCGGGGTCAGTACCATCAGTGCCGGGAGCAGTATCTCCAAGCCGGTGATCCAGGGGATGCACAGCAGCCGCATCGTGCTGGTCAACAACGGTGTCCGCCTTGAGAGCCAGAGCTGGGGTGAGGATCACGCTCCGGAGATCGACCATACCGGTGCCTCGATCATCGAGGTGATCAAGGGGGCGGAGAGCGTCCGCTATGGTCAGGGTGCTCTCGGTGGCGTCGTGCTCTTCAATCAAGCGACCCTCCCCTATGGACACAGGCGACTCTACGCACGGAGCAAGATCAACCTCGGATACGCAACCAATGGGCGGGCCTTTGATGGTGCGGGATCGGTGGAGGTCGGCTACCGAGACTGGGGGCTGCGTCTCCACGCGATGTACAATAAGTCCGGCGACTATGGGACGGCGGAGTATCTGCTCAATAACACGGGATTTAACAACATCGGTTTCTCCGCCTACGCCGGTTACGAGCATGGCCCTATCACGGCTACGCTCTTCTCGAGCCTCTATACGTCTCGCAGCGGGATCTACTTCTTCAGCTCCGTCTCCGACCTTGAGCAGCTGATGACACGCTTCGAGATTGGGCGCCCGGATGAGAGCATGATCAAGCCTTTCTCTTACGAGATCAAGCCGCCCTTCCAGCAGACACAGCACTTTACCCTCAAGGGCGAGGTGGACTACCGCGTGGCGGAGGGGCATAATCTGGAGCTGAAGGTATCGTATCAGGATAACCTGAGGCAGGAATTTGAGAACCGTAAGCGGGATGACCTCAGCTGGCTGCCGATGCAGGACCTCCTCCTCTCCACCATGACCTCTGACCTGGCGTGGGAAGGTGACTGGAAGGTGCTCGGTATGTCTACTCAGGCGGGTCTCTGCTCCAGCTATCAGTACAACTACAATGTCCCCGGGACGAAGCAGCCCGCCTTTATCCCCAACTTTGCCGCACTGACCCTCGGGGGCTTCGTGATCCACAAGATGAAGCTCGGCAACCTCGACCTCTCAGGAGGTCTGCGGTACGACTACAAAGCCATGGACGTGCATGGCTACACGAGTCTCGCTTCCTTTAAGTACTACAGGGACTTTAAGGTCTACGCCGCCATCACGGGCAGCCTGGCGGCGCACTATCGGCTGAACGACAACTATGACGTGCGGCTCAATGTCGGGCTTGCCTGGAGACCGCCGGACATCAACGAGCTCTACGCCACCGGTCTCCACCACGGCACATACTGGGTGGTGGGAAATAAGGATCTCCTCCCGGAGGTGGGCGTGAAGCCGGTCCTCGGAATGGGCTACCGCAATGAGTGGCTGTTGATCGAGCCGAGTGCTTTCTTCCAGTACGTACACAACTACATCTACGACAATATCGGGCAGGGGGCGAGACGCTTCCACAATCACCCGAGCGGGAAGTACCCGCAATTCGTCTACGGTCAAGACAACGCCCGACTCTTTGGCGGGGACCTCCTCGTCAGGGTGGAGCCGCTGAGCGGTCTCTCGATAGAGATGACCGGTGAGTGGATCAACGCCCGCAACCTCACGCAGAACTGCTGGCTGCCCTTTATGCCCTCGGATCGCTATGGTCTGGGTGCCAATTACCGGATCGACTTCGGTAAGGAGCGGAGGTGGCACGCCGACGTGACGCTGGACGGTAAGTATGTGACAAAGCAGGTGCGCTTTGATCCGGAGAAAGACCTGGCACCTGACTCCCCGGATCCCTACTTCCTCCTCAATGCCAATGCAGAGCTGAAGTATGATCTCCCCGGCGGACGAAGCGTCAAGCTGATGCTGGTGGCTGACAATATGCTGAACGCTCTGTACAAGGAGTACACCGACCGCTTCCGCTTCTTTGCTCACGCGATGGGAGCTAAGTATACGATCCGCACCGTAGTAGAGTTTTAAAGCAAAATGAATATGACGAGACAGATATTACCCGCCATCGCTATCCTCCTCCTGGCTCTCACGAGCTGCAAGGATACGATGCAGAAGATAGTGAAAGCACCCGCCCCCTTCATCGAGACCGTGGTGGTGGGACACGAGCAGATCTACACCGTGCAGGCAATCCTTAGACTGGCGGTGCGGCACGCTGATCCGGCGGGCGAGGTGAGCGATGAGCCTTACTACTTCACCGCCTACGACCTAGATGACCAAAAGCCCACGCCGGTGCCCCTCTACCAAGAGATCAAGATCTCCAAGGATGACGATGGGAATATGACGATCGTCTCACCGAGGGAGCACTTCGACGTGGTGAAGAGCAGTAGGTACTGCTATGCGCTCGAGCTGAAGTACTACGACATAAATGGTCAGCTGATCAACCACCAATTCACTCGCTGGCACGCCATGGAGGGTAAGACACCGAGGGACGTCGGCTACGATGACCCCAACTCGACCATCCTCGTGCACCAGCACTTCTTCACCATCGACAATTACTCTCTCTCCGGACTGCCGATCGCCTTCCCCATGACACCGGATAGTCTCTACATTGACCGCTATACCTTTGAGACCGATGCCGGCGGGGGATTACTCCCGGCGACCCGTATGTCGCAGGCAAATGTCTTTGTCCCCACTGAGGGTCATAAGCCCGATGGTCTGCGGTACGACTACGCTCTGGCACTCGAGTCGGAGCGGCGCACCTCTACCAAGAGTGTGGAGGAGACCTACCGGTATCAAGGGAGGGACTACCGGCTCTACAAGTCGCTTGACTCCTATGCACTCAATAAGCTCACGCCGGAGATCTTTGACTACGAGTACCGAGACACCGACCCTGTGGAGGAGTCTCTCGGGACAGTCCTTGAGGATCAGGACGACCTCGGACGGATCCGGACGGGACACATCGTCAATCTCCTCCGCTTCCGCCGTGGGATCTACGAGGAGGGTGACGGCGGGCAGTACCCGCTGGAGCCGATGGGGATGAAGGGGATACTCAACTTTAAGAAGTCGGACATCCTCTTCCAGCTAAAGGTCTCCATCGCACACATCCTGACACAGCCGAGCAATGCGGAGAGCACCCGATTTCTCTTTGGGAAATACATGACCAACGGAGGAAACCAAGCTTCACCCTTTGACGGCGTGACCACCTATAAGTCCCACGAGATCTCCCGCTCGTGGAATAGCTTTGATATGTGCTACCCGATCTCCGTGCGGGTGATCGCTGATGCTGACGGACCCGTGGAGCGACTGGTGAGCGATGTCAGGCGGTACTACCCCGACGCCTCGGAGACGGAGCTGAGGGAGATGTTTTACGGAGAGGACAATAGCTACTATCGTCGCCGTCCGAGTGTATTATTCTAAGATCACACAGCCATGCAGACCATCAAGACTCCCATACTCCTGATGCTTACTTCGCTGCTCTTACTCTGCAGCGGGTGCCGCAAGTTTATGCTCTTCGACGTCTCCGTCCCGGAGGATCGCAATCCACTGATCAATAAGAAGACCCCCACGACCAAGGCGGACCTCTACTTCCTCGACAAGCACCTCGCCACCGAGGAGGACCACGGACCCGTGGTGGAGGGGACACTCCCAAATCCCGACCCCGACGGTGCCTTCGCCGACTGGGCCACCTGCCTCGTGATGATCAAGGAAGGGCACGATCATGGTCAGGGCAAGCTCCACGGCAACTACGTCTACCCCAATGCACCCTGGAAGCAGGAGCAATTCTGCGTCATCCACAATACCCCCGACGGCATCCGCGTGGAGATGGATCGAGAGTCGACAGCGACCTTCCTGGAGCTGGAGGCAGCGAAGGAGAAGGGACAGGCGCTTGACACAGTGGGACCGGAGTACTTCCGCATCATCGGTGGGACGAAGAAGCTCTGGGGACTCTGCCTCTACTTCTATGACAAGAAGGGGAACCCGATCAACGACAAGATCTACGACGCCTCAGAGGAGTATCAGCTCTTCTTCTCCGTCAGTGACCGAGACGACAAGGGTCAGCCCTACGACGTGATGGACGTGCGCTTCCGCAATGGTCTCTCACCCGAGGAGATGACCATGATCGACCGACCGATGGCGCTGGATGAGCGTGCCTTCAGAGAGGAGAAGCCTGTTCCGGCCGCCCTCTTTGCCGGCGCGAAGAGCTTGGAGGAGCGGAGGGCTCTGACGCGACCCTACATCTTCACCTACACCTATCGTGACACCTGGACACAGGACGATATGGCGGATGGCGTGCGGACTCTCTACAACATCCGTCTCCTGCCACCATTGATCCGGAGCCAGTACTACCTCGCCTCGCTGCCCCAGGACCAGGACTATGTAGGTCTGAAGGGGCACCTCGAATTTGACTTCCAGGATGAGGGCGCCGACTACCGGCAGTGGCCTCTGGCACGAACGAAGCCACATATGGGCGGTGGGATAAAGTATGAGCGGGGAAGCTACCTCCAGCCCCAGTTTTACCTCGCCGTACAGGTGATGAAGTGCGAAAAAGGTAAGAAAAGGGTCATCCCCGCGGATAAGGATGCGGAGCATGCGCGCAATGGCAAGGCGCCTCACAACGACTTTGTCTGCGCTGACTTTGACGATCTGCGACCCGAGTCGGGCTGGCAGGAGATCATCCGGATCAATATCCCGATGAAGCAGTACGCCACCGTCTTTGACAGCGACCCTACGGACCCGGATCCCAATGAGCCCTACTACTTCCAGCTGGGACGGGAGATCGGGCTGAAGCCTCAAGAGGCGTATGAGGCGGTCTCCAACCTCAAGACACACGGCGTGACCGGTACCGGTGGCAACGGCTACGGGTCATGGTTTCTCTGATTACACAATCCTATTGACATGAAAACGAAGATATATCCCTCCTATCTCCTTCCGATACTGGTGCTACTCCTCAGTAGCTGTCTCGGACTCACCCGACCGGAGCAGGAAGAGAAGCGGGTCAGCGACGACCACCTGATGATCAAGGAGGTCTTCAGCTC
>CAMXXM010000074.1 GCA_947253195.1 uncultured Porphyromonas sp. | reverse complement strand
CTACACGGGCATGCCACTTTATGCTAACGGATCCGCAGAATGAAGCTGCAAACGCAGACCTCCGTTTCCGGAGGGCTGAGCGGGCAGGTGATGTCAGTGGTGCAGCGGAAGCGGCGAGCGACTTTATGCGAAAAGCCACACCGAAGAACAGCACGGTGGACGATGTCCTTCGCTTCTTACGTGTGTACCATAACAGCCCTCACCTTTTGAAGAAAGCAGACGGCTCCTTCGTCGACCCTGAGACGGGAGAGCGTCTTGGCTTTGACCATCGCTTTATGGGCAGTGGCGAAGGGGCTCAGGCGCACGGCTGGGGTAGCTACTTCAGCGTGAAGGATCTGGAGGGATATGGTCAGACAGAGCAGCTCATCCCTTATGAGGGAATGCCTGAAATGACGATCTCCAAGGATGACCTGTCTCAATATACTGACGAGCAGAAGCGTTGGGCAGAGATGATCCTTGACCTCTATAACGACGGCGAAGGAGATGTCGGAAACACTTTTATCTCACCGCTTGAACGTCTCTATAGCGACAGAAGTGCATTTGATGAGCTATACGACAGCCAGAAAGAAGCTAACACGAGGTGGGATGACTTTGTGGATTTCTGCAAGAACAGGATTGAGGAAGATGTGAGACCATTTCACAACAAATACGTTGTGGAGATCCCTAATCTTTCCGACAGCAACTATCTTGAAGAGGATGCTCCACTATCCGAGAAACAGGCATCAGCCATAAAGCAGACTATGGAGGAGAAGTCCGGCAGTGAATATGACGAGACCTTCTACTCTGACTTCGCAAATAACTACCCGGAGTGGAATACTCTCTCAGGTGGCACCCTCTATAAAACCCTGTCCGACTACCTCCTTAAAGAGTATACCGACAGCCCCTCGCAAGCGGCTCAGTGGACAAGTGAAATGCTTAATGAGGCAGGCTTAGTTGGCATACACTATAACGGACAGCGCGACGGGGAGTGTTATGTGATCTTTAACGAGAATGACGCCGAGATTACGGACCATTACCGCTTCAGAAGGGCTGAGCGGACCGACCCAAAGAGTATGTCCGACCCGATCAATCCTCAGTGGGACGGGGAGTGGTACAGCTCGGAGGACCTGACGCGGAAGAGTACGGCAGACCTGCTGGATCTCCCCGCTGCACCGGCAACACCCGAAAAACTACCTACGCAGTCTGTGGCTGAGTATGCCGAGACGATGAGCCGGCACTATGCCGACCCACGGGTACGCTTCCGCACGGGGGCGCACAAGGAGAACCTAAGGGCTCCACAGCCCCCAAGGATCACGGAGGGGATGAGCCTGTACGAGGTGGCACAGCTCCAGCACGAGTACAATAGAAACTACAGAGACTACCTCAGTAGCTCTATGAAGCGTATGGATGCCTTAGTCACCACGAAGGGACGCTTCATCAGATATATGGTAGACAGCGCCCGCCCCGTGGAGCTCTTCTGTAAGGAGATGGAGCGAATGGGTATCGGGATGACACCGGAGCAGAATATCTACCAAGACCTGATGACGCAATCCTCCCGAGAGCTGAATATGCGTAAGCAGGAGGTGGAGCCGCTTGTCACTAAGCTGACGGATCGCATACGTGACCTACGAGAGCAGAAACTCTTGGATAAGGTGATGGATGTCTCCTACACCTTCACTGACGAGGACACGAACGAAACGAAAACGATTAAGCGTGCAGACGGATACGACAAGGTATCTCTTTACTTCCAGGCAAAGGATATCGTAGAGTGCGAGCAGCTCGGGCTGGTCAGTCGTGGACGAGAGGGATTTGAGGAGGTGGTTACAGAAGCCGGCAAACCAAGTAACCATATCACCCCGGAAGCCTACATAGCGTCCTTTGAGGCATCGGTCGGCAAAGCCAATGCCGAGGCACTCTGTGACGATATGAGAAAGATGTCCCGGTGGTCTATAGACCGACTGCACGGTGCCGGACTGATGACAGACGATCAGTATCGCAGTCTTACACAAAGCCCACGGAGATACTACGCTCCTCAGCGTGGCTTCAAGGTGACGGAGGAGAGCGACCGCAATGCTTATGAGCGAGTGGAGATGACGGCAGAGGGGCGACAGAGTCTCTCGGGGGATCCTATCGCATATATGCAGGCGATTATGAATACCACCATTATGCGGGTCGTGCGTAATCAAGACCTCCTCCACCTCTACGAATGGGTGACACAACACCAGCAGGAGCTTGCTCGGAGGGGTGTCCTTGAGATCGGTGAGACCTACTACCGGAAGTCCGGAGTAGATGAGAAGGGCAATCCGATATATACGCCCTCCAAGCAAGCCCCGACCATAGAGGAGCTTCGTCACGACTCAGACGTCAGACGACAGGTCGCCAAGCTACGTATGGAGCAGAAGCGTCTTGATCAGTCGAACGCCAAGGGCGAAACGGCAGACTACGTCTATGGGATTAAGAGCAAGGAGATCAGCAATAAGATCAGCGACCTCAACAACTCCATTGAGATCCTCTATAGGGATCCGGAGCCACTAAGAGGGGATGAAAAGAAGCAGGACGAGGCGTTAAGGCGCACGGTCAAGGTCTATAAAGATGGCGTGGAGCAACAGATCCACTTCTCCCCTCAGTATCAAGGTGAGCTGGTGGCTGATGTCTTGAATGGGCGAGCCAGTGTCTCTTTGGGCACTAATCTCCCAAGTATCATTCAAAAGCCACTAAACTACGTCTCCAAAGCCACTCGCTTTATGTCCGCACTGATGACGCAGTACAACCCGATCTTCGCCGTCAAAAATGCCTTGCGTGACTATGGTACGGCATTGATCAGCAACGTCTCTGACTTTGGATGGGGTTATCAGCGAGCCTTTATGGCGAACTACGCCAAGGTGCAGAAGACTGTGCTGCAGTATGCGATGAGTGACGCTTATAGCGATGGCACCTATCCGCAGGGGAAGTATGGTACCTACCTAAAGGAATTCTTTGATGAGGGTGCCGCCACCGGCTGGAGCTTCCTCCCCGATGTCGTCAAGATACGTCAGACGATGAAAGAGATGAGCGACCCGAGCCTAAAGCAGAAGTTTGTCAATGGCAAGTTTGGCGTAGCCAACGCCTTTGGACTGAAGCAGGGTATCGGGATGATCACCGAGGCGAGCGAGCTTAACACCCGCCTCGCTGAGTATGTCACCAGTAGAGAGTGTGGCTACTCCAAGAAGGAAGCAGCCAAGCACGCAAAGGAGCTGACGGTAAACTTCAATCGCAAGGGAACACTTGCCGGGGTCTTCGGATCCTTCTTCGGCTTCTGGAACGCCAGCATCCAGGGAACGAATAAGATCGTCCGTCTCGGAAGACACGGAGCCGAGTGGTGCGGGACGCTCTTTGCCGGGGGGCTTGCGCAAGGGCTCCTCTATGCTCTTGGCGCACCTGACAAGGACGATGAGCGAGCCTTCACGGAGTGGGAGATGATGACCAATATCTGTATCGGAGACGTCAAGATCCCACTCCCGCAGGGCTTCCGTGGCTTCTGGGGGGCAGGCGTGCAGATGGCACTTGCTTTAGCCGGGAAGAAAGACTGGCAGGGTAGTGTCATTGACGGAATGCAATACCTCATAGGGGAGCTACTCCCCAGCGAGGTCGCTTCCCTCTCAAATGTCGTCGAGTGGGACGATGTGACGGGGAACGTAGAGTTCAACAAGACAAAGGTTCTTCGTGACATAATGCCTACAGCTATACAGCCAGTTACAGACGTACGCTTCAATATGAACTTTATGGGCAACCCGGTCTACCGAGAGCCATTTATCAAGGGTCAGGAGGGACAGATTGCGCAGAGGACGCTCGGGAAGAAGCGGACGAAGCAGGTCTACAAAGACCTCTCTGACAAGATCTGGTACGCTATGGGTGGATCGCTTGAGCGTAACGACCGGATGAGCCGAGACGGGACCCATATTCTTCCCGATGATGAGTGGCTTAACCCGAGCGTGATTGAGCACGTCTTCGAGGGCTACACAACGGGTGTTGGTAGGACGTTGGCGGACATCGCCACCTGCGTCTCTGCCGCATCCAGTGGAGACCCGAGCGAGCTTAGGAAGCTACAGATCGTGAACGACCTGACGAAGCAGGAGAAGGACTATTCTGATAGCGATCGGAGCTATTGGAAGCTTATGGACTTCTACAACAGCCGTCAGCAGACGATGAGCAACCTTCGGAAGGCTAAGGAGGGCGAGGACGTCGAGCGGTACAAGAAGATGACAGAGCGTGTAGACGCTATGGCACCTCGGATGACCGGAGAGCAACTCACAGAGAAGATCTGGGAGGATGGCACGAAGGACGAGAAACTCTACGTCACGTGGCTTGAGACGAAGGCTCTAATTAAGCAGATCGACAAGGGGAAGGTGACGAAAGAGGAAGTCGCCCCGACGATAGATCGCTTGATGGAGCAATTCAGGGAGCTGAGGTAAGGCTCCGAGAGTAAGGAGAGGCAGTCGCTGTGAGATCGTAAGGTCTTGCAGCGACTGCTGTCTTCACTCCCCGATGACGGGGTCGCAGTGGGCTCGGCTGGAGAGGGCGGCATCCTTGCGCTTGCGTCTCCCCTCCATCTGTGAAACGGCAGCGCTTATCGTCCGCAGGCAGACATGGACATTTGGCTGATTGTCGTGGGCGTAGAGGATTGCACGGGAGGGTTTTTCCCCTCGCGAGAGGGCTTCTTCGTAGAGGGCGTATATCGCGCGGTGCTTCGGGAGGGCTTGACTGAGTTCCTCGGGGTTCTTACGGAGCCTATAGATGAGGTTTCGGATCGTCTTCACGGAGAGTTCATCGGGTATCTCCCGCCGTGCGATCTGGCGGTAGGTGAGTCCCTCTTTATAGAGGCGGTAGATGTGGCGGTACTTATGCTCCTTGTCTCTCATCGGTAGTCGTGAGGCTCTGTCGCTGTTTCTTCTTCAGGCACTTCTTGCAGGGGCGTCTCCTCATCTCCTTGGCTTTCTCCTCCGTGACCGAGACGATCCTTGCCCTGCAGTTGCGCAGACCTGAGCAGTCTTTGTAGAGGTGGTACGTCTTTGACGAAGAGCCGGTGCAGATCCAGACATTGGATCCTGAGGAGGCGGTGGTGCTTCCCATAAGCGGGAAGAGGAGCAGAAAGGTCGAGATAAGTAGTCTTGTGCGCATACGAAGTGTTCCTTTATCGTTTGGTACTCAAAGGTACGCAAAAAGACCGACCGACGCAGTAGTGGTGCAGTGGCGGGCAAAAACAGCGGGTGTGTATGGTTTATTTTGTGGCAACGATAATATAACACCGAGCCCGCAAGGCTCCATAACGAGAAAACACAGATGGATGAAAGTAAGAAAGAGATGCCCACGGAGGAGATGAGCGAGACGCCACGCAAGGTGACGCTCTCCACTCCCCCCGCACCTCGTCCCGATGAGGGTCAGACCACTGACGCGGAGAAGACGGAGGAGGTGAAAGAAGCCACCGAGCCACTCAGAGGGCGTGCCGGGCTGCTGGACAGCTACAAGAAAGCGAATGCCGATGTCAAGGGGGAGCCTGACGATGACACCCTCGCCGACTATGCGGTGAATGCGATCAAGGAGCGTGACGACTACAAGGGGCGCTACGACGCCTTCAACGAGAGCAACCAGAAGCTCATTGACGCCATCCGAGAGAACCCTCCCGTGGCGGAGTTCATCGCCCGTATCAGTCGTGGCGAAGACCCTATGGTCGCCATCGGGCAGTCTTTCGGAGACCTCAGAGACATGATCGACGAGGAGAGCATCCGGAAGATCGAGGAGGGAGCCAAGGAGCGCAAGGGTCGCTACGACGAGGTGAAGGGCAACTTCGAGACCTACGCCAAAACGCTGGACGACTACGCCGCGAAGGGCGGACTCTCGGAGGAGGAGAAGGACGAGATCCACAATGCGATCATCGGCTTTGCGACCGACCTCTCGGAGGGGCGCATAGACGAAGCCACGATAGACTTCTTCCACAAGGCACTCACCTACGATGCGGAGAAGGAGGCAGACCTTGACGCCGCCAAGCTGGCGGGACGCAATGCCGCCATCGATGACATCAAGAACAGGCAGGCGGAGAAGGAGGCGACGATGCCTGACGTGACGGCAGACCGCAGTCTCCCTAAGGGGGGCGAGGAGAACCCCCGCTACTACTACGAGCCTAAGCAGAGCAACATCTCTGACATGCTTCAGGACAAGGACTAATAAACTCAATACATAAGAAAAACACACTATGGCAGAGAACTTAAACAACAATGTGATCTTTGCGGAGGGCGAGGCAGTCTCCCTTGAGGCTGCCAACGAGCACGCCCCTGAGGTGGTAAAGGCGGTGATCGACCGTGAGGTGATCAAGATCCGCCCCCACCTGACCCCGCTCTACACCCTCGGCTCCAGACACGCTAAGCGCGTCGGCGCTAAGCAGGTCAAGGAGGGGCAGACATCCCCTGAGATCTACTACGATGAGATCCAAATGCTCCCCCTTGTTACTAAGGTGAAGAGCATGACCTGCACCACCAGTGACCGCGTCGCTGAGCTGCAGGTGGAGAACCCCGACCTCATTGCGACGAATGAGACCCTGATCTTCAAGGGCATCCCCGGCTATCTCGAGGATGGTGCGACAAAGAGCAACTGGCTCCAGGCGTACGTCCGTGACCGCAAGAGCGACGGCACACTGATCATCTCGCCCGTCAACGGCAAGGGACCGCACAACACCTTTGAGACAGTACCGGCAGGTACCAGAGTGATCCGTGGTGCCCGCACCGGTAGCGAGAAGCAGTCTCGCACCGCTCCCCTGATGGCTCTCCCTGTACAGAGGAGCAACTACATGCAGAAGATGCTCATCGAGACCGAGGAGACCACCTTCTTCCGCTGGGCACAGACGAATGCAGACGTCAAGTGGAACCGCTCGGATCAGACCGAATTTGCCATCGCTGAGCACAAGCGCACCACCGAGACGGACATCCTCCTCGGCACCAAGAGGAAGATCAAGGTCCCCAACAAGTACAATCAGGAGAAGCCGGAGGAGACCTACTTCCAGGAGGGTATCTTCTGGCAGGCAGGGCGAGACTTCACCTGTCCCGATCAGATGAAGGCAGGCGACCTCATCACGATGATGAAGAA